>CAKTZW010000497.1 GCA_934636065.1 uncultured Labedella sp. | reverse complement strand
CAGTCCGCGTCGCCCGAGCAGCAGCAGCAGCGCGACGCCGCCGACCACGGGAGGGAGCACGAGCGGGACCGTCACGAGCGCGCGGAGGATGCGGCGCGGCGCGGCGGGCCAGGCGACGGAGCGGGCGAGGACGAGCGCGAGCGGCACGCCGAGCCCGAGCGCGATCAGCGTCGAGAGCAGGGCGGTGCCGACGGAGAGCGTGAGCGCGCCGATCACCTCGGAGCGGCCCAGCAGCCTCGGCAGCTCGGTCCAGGGTGCGCGGACCGCGAGCGCGACGAGCGGAAGCACGAGCAGCGCGAGGGCGAGGCCGGCGAGGAGCCCGATGACCGGGGACAGACGCCGCGGGCGTCGCCCCCGTGACTCGTCGCGGAGGGGCCCGGCGACGGACGGGCTCCTCCGCCCGCGCCTACGGGGCACCGAATCCCGCTTCGTCGAAGATCGATCGAGCGTCGTCCGAGAGCACGAAGTCGGTGAATGCCGTCGCCGCGTCGGGGTTCGGCGCGTCGGCGAGGGCCGCGATCGGGTACGGGTTGACGGCCTCGTCCGCGCCGTCGACGTCGATGCCCTCGACGGCGTCGCCCGCAGCGATCACGTCGGTGCGGTAGACGAGGCCGGCGTCGACCTCGCCGATCCGCACCTTGGTGAGCACGGCCCTCACGTCCTGCTCGAGGGTGTCGGGCGCAGCGGTGACGCCCGCACCGGTCAGCAGGTCACGGGAGGCGGCGCCGCAGGGGACGGACTCGTCACAGAGCGCGATCGCGAGCTCGGGGCGAGCCAGGTCCGCGAGTGCCGTCACGCTTCCGGGATTGCCGGCGGGGACGACGAGCTGGAGGGTGTTCGACGCGAACACCGCCGGATCCGTCGCGAGACCGGCCTCCTCGACGGCCGCCATGGGCTCCAGATCCGCGGCCGCGAAGACGTCTGCTGGCGCCCCCTGCACGATCTGCTCCGCGAGCGCCGAGCTTCCGGAGAAGCTCGTCACGACGTCGACTCCGGGATGCTGCTCCTCGAACCGCGACTCCAGTTCGCCGAAGACGTCCGTGAGCGACGCGGCCGCGAAGACCGTGACCTGTCCGGCGAGCTGCGCGGCGCCGTCCGCTTCCTCCACCCCCTGGGACCCGGCCGGCGCCGGTCGCGCCGACTCGTCCCCGGGGGCCGCACATCCCGCGAGCAGCAGGACGACCGCCGCGGCCGCGAGGCCGACGAATCTGCCGAGAGCCAATCGATGTTCCTTCCGCGGGGATCGCGCCTGTCGCGAGCCGATCCTACCGAGCGTTCGGCGCCTGATCCGGGAGCGGATGGCGACGGGCGCGCGCGGCCGGCGGCTCCGACCGAGGGTTCGGACCGGGGTGCGATAATCGCGCCATGCCCGATTCCGCGCGGTCTGCCCGCTTCGCCCGCCAGATCGTGCTTCCGGGCTTCGGCTCCGTCGCGCAGGAGCGCCTGGGCGCGAGTCGCGTCCTCGTCATCGGAGCGGGTGGTCTCGGCAGCACCGTCATCCCGGCGCTCGCAGCCGCGGGAGTGGGCACGATCGGCATCGTCGACGACGACGTCGTGGAGACGAGCAACCTGCACCGCCAGCTCGTCCACGGGACGGCGGATGTCGGTCGCGCCAAGGTGGACTCGGCCGCCGACCGGGTGCACACGCTCGCGCCGGACGCCCAGGTCATCCGCCATCCGGAACGTCTGACGGCGCGGAACGCCCTCGCGATCCTCGCGCACTACGACCTCGTGCTCGACGGCAGCGACAACTTCCCCACCCGCTACCTCGCGAACGACGCGACCACGCTCGCCGACCTCCCGCTCGTATGGGGCGCCGTCTCGCAGTACGGCGGGCAGGCCGGGGTGAGCTGGGCCGCGCGCGGGCCGCAGTACCGCGACCTCTTCCCGACCCCTCCGCCTCCAGGCTCGGTGCTCTCGTGCGCCGAGGGCGGCGTCCTCCCGACGACCGTCGGCGTGATCGGCTCGCTCATGGCGACCGAGGCGATCAAGATCCTCACGGGCGTCGGCGAACCGCTCGTCGGCCGCGTGACGGTCTTCGACGGTCTCACCGGCGGGTTCCGCGAGTTGCGGTACGAACGGGATCCCGAGGCTGAGCCGGTCACGGGGCTGATCGACTACGACCTCTTCTGCGGAGTCGCATCGGCGGCGTCCGACTCGACCGTCACGGCACCGGAGCTCGCGTCGCGCATCCACGAGGTCACGCTCGTCGATGTCCGCGAGCCGTGGGAGGCGGAGCTCGCGTCCCTTCCGGGGGCCGTCCTCGTCCCGCTCGCCGACCTCGCCACCCGGCTCGACGCGATCGACACGACCCGCCCCGTCGTCGTCTTCTGCCACCGAGGCATCCGCTCGGCCGCGGCCCGCGAACTCCTGGAAGAGCACGGGATTCCGGCGCGTCACCTCGACGGCGGGATCGACGCGTGGTCCCGGCTCGTCGACCCGTCGATCGTGAGG
>CAKTZW010000496.1 GCA_934636065.1 uncultured Labedella sp. | reverse complement strand
CAGCCACCGAGAGCGGCGCAGTGGTGCGCGGAATCCTCCCGACGGCACGTTGAACGTGCGCATGTCGTACTCTTTTCCACCCGGTGCGATGGGACCGGGAAACCCCCTGGAGCACGATTTCCCCCCGCGCTCGTCCATAGTGTGACAGATCCTCATTTCCCCAACAAGATGTCAGCACTCCCCTGTGAGGGGCGAGATCGCAGGGGGGTGATGACCCGCCGACGACCGCCTTCACGCCCGGCTGGCGGCGGGGTTCCCAGCGGAGTAGAGTCGCCGCTCGTGAGGACAGAAGGCCGAGCGCCGGAGGCGGAGAGCCGATCCCCCAAACGCTGGATCATCGGCGAACCGCTCCCCTCGGAGAAGCTCGACGGCCAACTGCTCCCGAAGAAGCTCGCGCTCCCGATCTTCGCGTCCGACGCGCTCTCCTCCGTCGCGTACGCGCCGCAGGAGCTCCTCATGATCCTGCTGCTCGGCGGGCTCGCGTTCCTCTCGTTCGCGCCGTGGATCGCCGGGGCCGTCATCGTGCTGCTCGTCGTCGTGGTGCTGAGCTACCGGCAGCTGATCAAGGCGTATCCGTCGGGCGGCGGCGACTACGAGGTCGCGCACAAGAACCTCGGCGAGAAGGCCGGCGTCATCGTCGCGTCGGCGCTCCTCGTCGACTACGTGCTCACCGTCGCCGTGTCGGTCGCCTCCGGCGTCGACAACATCATCTCCGCGATCCCCGCGCTCAACCCGCTGCGCGTCGAGCTCGCGGTCGGCTTCGTCCTCGTGCTGATGGCAGTGAATCTGCGCGGGGTGCGGGAGTCGTCTCGTGCGTTCGCCATCCCGACCTACCTCTTCATCGGCAGCGTCGCCCTCATGATCGTGACGGGACTCGTCCGTGCCCTCATCGGGGACGCGCCGGTCGCGTCGAGCGCCGGCTACATCGTGGAGGGCGACGACCTCAGCAGGGCGGCGTTCATCCTCCTGCTCCTGCGGGCCTTCTCGAGCGGGTGCAGCGCGCTCACCGGAGTGGAGGCCGTCTCGAACGGCGTGCCGGCGTTCCGCCAGCCGAAGGTGCAGAACGCGCAGAAGACACTCGTCATCATGGGCGGCACGGCCATCACCCTCTTCGCGGGGCTCACCGCCCTGGCCCTCATCGCGGGCGTGCACTACGCGGAGGACGCGTGCGACCTCGTCGGCTTCGCGAACTGCGAGACCTCGCCGCAACCGAGCCTCATGGCGCAGGTCGCCGCCGCCACCTTCGGCATGGGCAGCATCCCGTTCTTCGTCATCCAGGCGGCGACGGCGTGCGTGCTCCTCCTCGCCGCGAACACCGCGTTCAACGGCTTCCCGCTGCTCGGTTCGGTCCTCGCCCGCGACGGGTACGCGCCGAAGGCCCTGAACACGCGCGGCGACCGGCTCGTCTTCTCGAACGGCATGATCGTGCTGGGCCTCGCGGCGAGCGTGATCCTCGTGATCTACCAGGCGAGTCTCACCCAGCTCATCCAGCTCTACATCATCGGCGTGTTCGTCTCGTTCACGCTCGGTCAGCTCGGCATGGTGAAGCACTGGCGGCGGGATCTCCGGAACGGCACGCCGAACCCGGGCGCCGTGCGGCTCAGTCTCGCGATCAACACGGCGGGAGCAGCCCTCACGGCGAGCGTCCTCGTCGTCGTCACCATCACGAAGTTCACTCACGGCGCCTGGCTCGTCTTCGTCCTCATGCCCGTGCTCTTCATCCTCATGATCGGCGTCAACCGCTACTACCGGGACGTCGAGCACGAGATCCGCGTCGAGGACTGCCCGAAGTTCGGAGCGGAGGGCGACCACGCCATCGTCCTCGTCGGCAAGCTTCAAAAACCCGTGCTCAAGGCGATCGACTACGCGATCGCCGCGAAGCACCAGTCCATCGCCGCCCTGCATGTCGCCGTCGACGAGGAGTCCACCGAGAGGCTCGTGAAACAGTGGGCGGAGTTCGGCATCGACGTCCCGCTCGTCATCGTCGAGTCGCCGTACCGCGCCTACGCTCATCCGGTGATCGCGTACATCGAGGCGCACCGGAAGAAGCACGGCCCCGAGGTCGTCACCGTCTACCTCCCGCAGTACATCGTCGGGCACTGGTGGGAGTCGTTCCTGCACAACCGGCGGGCGAAGCGCATCAGCCAGCAGCTCATGCTCGTGCACGGCGTCACGATCGCGCTCGTCCCGTGGCTGCTCGACTCGTCCGAGCTCATCTATGGGCGGCGGTCGCGTCCGCTCCCGGGCGAGGACCGCCGCGGCGAGTACCGGACCGACACGTCGGTGCAGAGCTGACGACCCACCGTTCGACTCGTTCAACCGGCCCAGCAACCGCGCGACGATGGTCGCGTCGAAACGCTCGGCCGGGGCGATGACCAGGCGCGGCGCCCAGAGGTTTCGCGATGAACACGCACCCGGGCCCGAGTTGGGGCCCCGGCCCGGGTGCGCGGGCCGTGCA
>CAKTZW010000495.1 GCA_934636065.1 uncultured Labedella sp. | reverse complement strand
CGCGTTCGACGCGCAGCCTGCGGGGCGTGCACAAGCCGACGTCGTCCTGCCCGACCGCGACCTGTCCGCGGTCCTCCCCCTCCTCGGTCTCCCCCGCCCGACGACATGAAAACGGAGATGGTGCACGTCGTTACGTGCACCATCTCCGTTTTCATGTCGTAAGGGGTCAGTGGCCCATGCCGAGCCCACCGTCGACGGGGATGACCGCACCGGAGATGTAGCCGGCGTCGTCGCCCGCGATCCACGCGACCACCTTGGCGACCTCGGCGGCGGAGGCGTACCGGCCCGCCGGGATCGACTTCAAGTACTCCGCGCGCTGCTCCTCCGGGAGCGCGTCCGTCATGTCCGTCTCGATGAAGCCGGGCGCGACGACGTTCGCCGTGATGCCCCGGGCTCCGAGCTCGCGCGTGATCGACCGCGCCATCCCGACGAGCCCGGCCTTCGACGACGCGTAGTTGATCTGCCCGGGCGAACCGTAGAGCCCCACGACGCTCGAGATGAGCACGATACGACCGAAGCGCGCCTTGAGCATGCCCTTCGACGCGCGCTTGACGACGCGGAAGGAGCCGCCCAGGTTCGTGTCGACGACGCGGTCGAAGTCGTCGTCGGACATCCGCATGAGGAGGGTGTCCGCCGTGATGCCCGCGTTGGAGACGAGCACCTCGACGGGCCCGAGCTCGCGCTCGACCTCGGAGAACGCCGCGTCCACGGAGGCCGCGTCGGTCACGTCGGCGCGTACCGTGAGCGTGCCCTCCGGTCCCTCCCCGGATCGAGCGGTGACGGCGACCCTGTGGCCGGCGGCGGCGAACTCCTGGGCGATCGAGAAGCCGATGCCGCGGTTCCCACCGGTGACGAGGACGGTGCGTGCAGTAGTCATGAGATCCAATCGGGATGCAAGGGGGCCGTGAAGGTTGCTCTGGCCGCCTTACAGCCTAGGAGATGGACGTAGTCTTGACGGGACGATGAAACAACCCTCCATCACCAGCCTCCCCGCCTCGCCGGACGACGAGCGCCGCAGCCGGATGCGCAAGTACACGATCGCCATGGCGGTTCGCATGGTGTGCATCCTGCTCATCTTCGTCGTGCAGGGATGGTGGGTCTGGGTGTTCGCTCTCGGAGCCATCGTCCTCCCGTACATCGCGGTGGTGCTCGCGAACGTCGGCGACAACCGTGTCGGAAGCGTCGAGTCGCCCGGTCCGCCGGTGCGCCTCGGCCTCGAGCAGGCGCCGACCATCGCCACCCCGCCCGCGGGCGCAGCGTCCGATGGGGACCAGCGGTGATCGGCCTCGGGGCCGAACCGGATCGCCACACGTGCTCGAGGGCGGGATGCGTCGACCGCGCCTCCTCCCGCATCGAGTGGCGCAATCCCCGCATCCACGGGCCGGAGCGCACGAAGACCTGGCTCGCGTGCGATGAGCACGTCGAGTACCTCCGGGAATTCCTCGCGGCTCGCGACTTCCCCGTGACCGTCCACGCACTCGAGGCGGAGTCGTCGTGAACAAGTGGCGATTCGCCATCAGCAGGCGGTGGTTCGGGTACCTCGCCGTCGCCGTGGTGTTCGCGATCGTCTGCGTGCTCCTGTCGAACTGGCAGCTCGCCCGCCGGGCCGAGAAGACCGCGGAGATCGACCTCGTCGACCGCAACTACGACGCGCGGCCCGTCGACGTCTCGGCGCTGCTTCCCGGCCCCGACGACTTCGATGAGGCGGACGAGTGGCGGCCGGTGATCCTCGAGGGCTCCTACCTCACCGATGAGGAAGTGCTCGTGCGGAACCGCCCTCGCGGCGGTCAACCGGGATTCGACCAGCTCGTGCCCTTCCGCACCACGGACGGGACCGTCTTCATCGTCGACCGCGGCTGGTTGCCGACCGGGAGCGAGCAGGACCTGCCCGACGCGGTGCCGGCCCCACCCACCGGCACCGTGACCGTCACCGCGCGTCTGCGTCCGGGTGAGCCGACCGTCGCTGGGCGTGGTGCCGGTGAGGGGCAGATCGCCACCATCCACCTCCCGGAGATGGCCGATCGCCTGGACCAGCCCACCTACACCGGGGCGTACGGGGTGCTCGACGAGGAGACCCCGGCGCCGGCGGACGCCCGGCCCGCCGCTGTGCAGCGTCCCATCCCCGACGAGGGCGCGCACCTCTCGTACGCCTTCCAGTGGCTGATCTTCGGGATCCTCGGCTTCGTGTTCCTCGGCTACGCCGTGCGGCAGGAGTACCGCGCACTCAACGCCGACGACCCGGCGGAGCGCGAGCGCGCCGAGGAGCGCGAGCGCAAGCGGCGGCAGAAGCGCACGGACGCGGACGTCGAGGACGAGCTCCTCGACTCCGCGTCGAGCCCTCGCTGACGCCGCGGAACTCTCGTCACGTCGACGGACGCATCAGGTCTTCGCGCTCCGCCGACGCGTCATGCGAGGCTGATGAGCTCCGCGTAGTCCTTGTTCCAGTGATCCTCGACGCCGTCGGGGAG
>CAKTZW010000494.1 GCA_934636065.1 uncultured Labedella sp. | reverse complement strand
GGTTCGGACAGCGGCGGCGGAGCCGGCATCCAGGCCGATTTGAAAACGTTCCAGGAGCTGAACGTATTCGGCATGTCGGCCGTCACGGCGGCACCTGGGACCCGAAGAACTCGGGTGGCGGCAGCTACGGCGCGATCTCGGCGCTGACGGCGACCTCGCAGTCGGTCAACACCGCCTACGCGTACATGTCGGCGCAGCTCGACCTGTGCGGCATCCGCACCGCAGCCGAACCCGCCGGTCTCCATCGAACCGTCCCCCTCCACCGCGGCCCCGACGACAGCCTCGGCGCGCGCGGGCACGCGCGTGCGCCGGCTGACGTGCGCGAGCCACACCGGCAGGTCGCGCTCGCGCGCCATCGCGAGCGACGTCCGCCCGATCCCCGCGAGCAGACCGAGGAGGGCGCCGAGCGTCGCGAGGGCCGCGCCGATGCGGACGACCGGTGCCGCGGCCTCCCAGCCCACCGAGCGGACGACGTCGACGAGGGGTTCCCGGCTCTGCGCGAGCCCGTCGATGCCGAGCACGGCGACGCACGCGCCCGCGACCGCCAGGTAGACGAGGAGCGCGCCCGCGAAGGCCAGCGAGACGGCCAGCGGGATCGTGCGCTGAGGGTCCCGCACCTCCTCGCCGAGGGTCGCGACGCGCGCGTAGCCCGCGAACGCGAAGAACAACAGGCCCGCCGACTGGAGGACGCCGTAGGCGCCGCCGATCCACGAGCCGTCGTCACCCGCGGCGACGGCCGGGCCGGCCGCTCCCCCGCCGACGAGGCCCGCCGCGACGACGACGGCCAGCGTCACGAGCACGAGCACGACGATGACGCGCGTGACCGCGGCCGTCTTCGTGATGCCGAGGATGTTGACGATCACGAGCGCCACGACCGCGAGCACCGCGAGGGGTCGCTCCCACCCCGCCGGCGCGGCGTAGGCGGCGAAGGCGAGCGCCATCGCCGCGCAACTCGCCGTCTTCCCGATGACGAAGCACCACCCGGCGACGAAGCCCCACCACGGTCCGAGCTCCGCCCGGCCGTAGGCGTACGCACCGCCGGAGGTCGGGTGTTCGGCCGCGAGTCGCGCCGTGGAGCGGGCGTTGCACCACGCGACCACGGCGACGATGAGCAGTCCCACGAAGAGTCCCGCCCCCGCGACGGCCGCGGCCGGGGAGAAGACGACGAAGACGCCGGCGCCGATCATCGAGCCGAGCCCGATCATCACGGCGTCGCCGAGGCCGAGGCGACGGTCGAGGGTCGGAGCGGTCACATCGTCATTATGCAGGCGCCGGGTGAACGGGCGGTGTCGCGTCAGTCACCGCTGCCGCCACCGCCCCCGCCGTCGCTGCCGCCCCCGCCGTCGCCGCCGCCACCGTCGTCGCTACCGCCGCCGCTACCACCGTCGCCGCCGCCGCCGTCGTGTCCACCGCCGCCGTGGCCGCCGCCGTCTCGGTCGTCCCGCGAGCCGTCACCGATGGGCGTCCAGAACACGTCGTTGCCGGTGCTCCGCGAGGCCGACCGGACAAGCGGTGCCGGGTCGTCGCCCGGGTGCAGCCGGTCGCGCAGGGCCTGACGGTACGAGCGGGCGTGCACGAGCCCCGCACCGAGGAGCACGGTCGCCGTCACCGACACGAGAGCCAGTCCCGCGATCGCGGCCTGGAGAGTCGGGACGGATCCGTGCAGCGGATGGGTCCGGTCCTGCGCCACCACCGCGGCCGCGACGAGCGGGCCGATCACGACGACAGCCGCCCCGAGGAGGACGACCCCGACGGACGTCGCGGGTGAGGGCGCCTGGAGCTCGGCCTCGACGAGGTCGCGCGACGGGCCGCGGCCGTCCATGAGCGGAGCACGGAGCAGACGGCGCCGGGATCGCACGTGCACCACGAGATCGCGGACGGCGGACGCGAGCAGGAGCACGACGCCGATGGCCACGACGCTCGCTCCGATGATCGAGAGCACGTCGATGAGCCGCTCCCCGGGCTCCGCGTAGTCGACGGGGTCCGCATACCGTCCGGGCTGCCGGATGAAGACGCCGAGGAAGTGGATGCCCGCTCCCGCCACCACGGCCGCCATGCCGGACACGACGAGCACCCGTCCGGGAGAGCGGGTCCGACGACGGGTGTCTCGCTTCGCGGACGCGGCGAGCGCCGGCCCACTGCGCTGCTCGGCCGCGACGGTCGAGGCGATCACACTCCGCGTCCAGACGCGACGCGACGCCTCGACGACCGGTGCCCACCGCTCGACGCGGGCCGTCTTCATCGCCCCGTTGAGCAGCAGCAGCCCACCGCCGGGGAAGACGCACGCACCGAGCACGATCGAACTGGCCACGGCGTCGTCGGTCTCCGCCCACAGCAGCACATCGACCACGGCGACCGTCGCCGCAATGCCGACGAGCGTGCGGCTGAGGACGAGGAGCGGGAGGAACGGATCGCGCGCGGCCGCTCGCCGCACCGCAGCGGGCGGGACGTGGAGCGGGCTCGACGCGGCGGTCCGCGCC
>CAKTZW010000493.1 GCA_934636065.1 uncultured Labedella sp. | reverse complement strand
GCGTCGGTGGGCGGCCTGCCGCTCGTGCCGCTCGCCGCCGCCAGTGCGCTCGACCTGCTCGTCGCCGTCGTCCTCGCCATCGGGCTGCGCCGCCCGAGCATCATCGCGGCCGACCGCCGCACTCCCCCGGCGCTCCCCTACCTCGCGGCGCTGGCGATCGGCGCCTCCGCCATGGTCGCCATCACGCTCCCGGCCCTCGGCGAGACCGCCGCCGGTCGCGCCGCGATGACGCAGCACGAGGGCGGCGGCCACTGACCGGGGTCAGCGCGTGGCGGGCGCCTCCGCCGTCGCCGCGGGCGGGGTCGTCCGCCGCTGCTCCCGCAGGAACCGGTCGACGTCGGCGTCGACGATGATGTCGCGCGGCCGCAGCGGCCGCGACAGGTAGAGGCCGTCGAGGCTCCGCAGTCGACTGAGCGCCACGTACGTCTGCCCCGGGCTGAACGCCCGCGCGCCGAGGTCGATGTGCGCCGCGTCGTACGTCTGCCCCTGCGACTTGTGGATCGTGACGCCCCACGCCAACCGCAGCGGGAACTGCCGGAACTCCGCCACGACGTCCTTGTCGAGCTTCTTCGACTCCGCGTTGTAGCTGTACCGGAACCGCTCCCACGCCGTCGGCAGGACCTCGTGCACCTCGCCGTCGACCTCGACGCGGACGGTGGAGTCGATCCGCACCACCTCGCCGATGGAGCCGTTCACCCAGCGCTGATCGGGGTCGTTCCGGAGGAACATCACCCGTGCACCCACCTTGAGCCGCAGCTGCTCGTCGGCGGGGAACGCGCGGCCGCCGAAATCGCCGTTCACCTCGGCCTTGGCCGTCTTCACCTGCCCGGGCAGCGCCGCGAGCGCGCGGGTGTTCGTGCTCGTCACGATGTCGTTGCGGGAGGCGAGGGTGATGGGCGGCGGGTCCGGCAGCGGCCGGGCGCCCGCGTCGTTCAGCACCTTCGCCATCTCGGCGGTGACGCGGTTGTGGCGCACCGCGGTCAGGAGCGTGCGGAAGCGATCGTCGCGCTGCCGGTGGATCTCCCGCAGCTCGAAGACGGTCAGCGGCGCCTGCTCCCACACGTGCGCGTCGAAGAACCACGACGAGCGGTAGTGGTCGGCGAAGTAGGCGCGCTCCTCCGGGTCGCCCGGCACGGGGGCGAGCTGGTACGGGTCGCCGAACAGGACCACCTGCACTCCCCCGAACGGCCGGGGATCGCCCCGCCCCTCCCGGAGCGCCCGGTCGACGGCGTCCATCAGGTCGGCGTTCACCATCGAGACCTCGTCGATGACGAGCGTGTCGATGTTGCCGAGCAGCGTGCGGGTCTGGCTGTCGTGGAAGATCCGGCTGTTCGCCACCACGCCGATCGGCAGCCGGAAGAGCGAGTGCACCGTCTGGCCGCCCACGTTGAGCGCTGCGACGCCGTTGGGCGCGCACACGACCATGCGCCGCTCGGAGTCGGCGGACAGGTGGGCGAGGAGCGTCGACTTGCCCGTCCCCGCGCGGCCCGTGACGAGGACCCACTGCTCCCCCGCTCGCACGGCGTCGAGCACCGCCTGCTGCTCCGGCGTCAGGACGACGCCGGACGCCTCGCTCGCGGCGCTCACCGACCGCCGAGCCGGGTCAGCATCGCGTTGTACTCGGTGAGGTCGCGGTCGCCGTCCTTGTCGGCCCGGCGGTCGACGCGCGCGGCCTCCTTCTTGTCGCTCGACGCCCACGACACCGCCACCGCGATCGCGAGGATCACGGTCGGCACCTCCCCCACGCTCCATGCGATCGCGCCGCCGCGCTGCTGGTCGGCCAGCGCGTCGGTGCCCCACCCCATCGCGCCGAAGTAGTCGGCGAGCAGCAGGCTCGTGCCGTTGATGAGCGCGAGGCCGAAGAACGCGTGGAACGCCATCGTCGCGAGCAGCACGACGAGGCGGATCGGGTACGGGAACCGGGTGGGGACGGGGTCGATGCCGATCATCGACTGCACGAACAGGAACCCCGTGATGAGGAAGTGCACGAGCATCCACTGGTGCCCGATGTGGTCGGTCGTCGCCCAGCGGAACAGCGGCGTGTAGTAGAACGCGATGAGCGAACCGGCGAAGAGCACCGCGGCGACGAGCGGATGCGACACGAACGCGCCGAACTTCGAGTGCACGATCTGCAGCACGAGCTCGCGACCGCCACGACTGCCGTCCGTGCGCTTCGCGATCGCGCGCAGCGCGAGCGTGAACGGTGCCGCCGGCACGAGCAGCAGCGGCACGACCATGGTGAGCGCCATGTGGCCGAGCATGTGCACGCTGAACAGCACGCCCTCGTAGACCGCGAGGCCGCCGTTCGTGATGAGGAACAGCGCGACCATGCCGGCCGTCCAGAGGAGGGGGCGGTGCAGCGGCCAGGCGTCGCCGCGGCGGCGGAGCCGGAGGTACGCCGCCCAGTAGAAGTACGTCCCGAAGGCGGCGAGCAGCACCCAGACCGTGTCGATCCGCCACTCGGTGAGCAGCGCCGCGGGCGTGAAC
>CAKTZW010000492.1 GCA_934636065.1 uncultured Labedella sp. | reverse complement strand
AGTCGATCCCCTCGAGAGGGACCGGGCCCGCGGCCCGGTCCCTCTCGTGTTCCCCGACGGCGTCCTGACGAGTCCGCGAGGTGACGGCACCGCCGGACGGGGAACGAGTCCGCCGTCTCCTCGCTAGGCTGGATCGGGCCGTCATCGGCACGCCCCCGTAGCCCAATCGGCAGAGGCAGGCGACTTAAAATCGCCTCAGTCTGGGTTCGAATCCCAGCGGGGGCACCCACCCGGACTGGGGGAGCACCGGGAGGTGGACCGAGGACGATTTGTCGTCCAGGTCCGCCGTTCCCGCCCCCGCGGGTGCCACACTGTCGTCATGGCCCGTTTCGAGTCACCGAGGAGCATCGCGCCGGAGCGCGTGCGTCGACGCCCGTCGGCGCTCGTCCTCGACGTGCGCGAGTACGGAGCGCGCGGCAGCGCCCCCTTCCGCAACGTGCTGCGGATCGCGATGTCGGACCTCTCCGACCGGCTGCTCGAGCTTCCCCACGAGACGCTGCACATCGTGTGCGAGGACGGGTTGAAGAGTCGTCGGGTCGCGTCGTACCTCGAGGGGCAGGGGTTCGAGGCCGTCGTCGTCGCCGGCGGGCTGCTGGCCTCGTCCCGGGACGAGGACATCGCCTCGGGTCTCGCCGCGCTCTGACCGCGCTGAGACGCCGCGGCCCCGCTCGTCCGGGCGCATCGGCAGCGCTCGGACGGCTCTCCGGGTTGTCGCCGGTCAGTCGCCGAGCAGTTGCGGCTCGACGAAGCGGTGCCAGATCCACCAGGACCCGGCGAGCGTGACGCAGGCGATGACGACCGGGACGGCCACGGCCGCGACGAGCGCCGCCGTCTCCGGCGATCGGGACCCGAGCAGGGCGATCTCGATGGCGACGACGGTCGCGGCGAGCGCGCACCAGCCGAGCCGCGACGCGGCCCAGACGCTGCGACCGGTCGAGCGGCCGATCGGGACGAGCATGAGGGCCGCGGATCCGAGCGATGCAGCGGTCAGGACATTGAGCGTCTCGATGAGGAGGCTGGCCGCGAAGCCGGCGGAGAGCAGGGGCGGGACGATGACGGCGCCCGTCCAGGAGAGCAGCCCGAGCACCACGATCCCGGTGATCCGCGCGGCCGCGACCCGGCCCTCGCTCGTACGCCCCACGACCGCGGCCGTCGACGCGGTGACGACGAGGGCGTAGAGGGCGGGCGGGTCGAGGTCGAGGATGCGGGACGCCGCGACCGACGCCGCGACCAGGAGGAACCCGCGCGGATCGACGGCGGTGTGGAGCCGGCCCGTCCCGGTGAGCCGAGCGACCGCGGCCGGGACGACGACGGAAACGAGTGCGATGGTCACGGTCGCCGTGACGGACGCGAAGAGCAGGCGCGCGTAGGCGGGGGTGCCGTCGACCGGACGCGACAGGATGAGCAGAGCCGCGACGGCGACGAGGGCGACGAGCACCGACGTGCCCGTCGCTGGACGGGGGACCGGCCGCTTCCGCTCGACCGCGTCGTTCCGGTTCCGGCCGGTGACGGCGAAGCGCACACCGGGTGAAGCGGCGACGGCGCCGCCGGCCCCGAGAGGAGCGGTGCGGACGAGGAGCATCGCGAGTGCGACGGCGCCGGTGACGAGGACGGCGAGGACGGCGCTGTCGCGCGCGAGCCCGAGGACGGAGGAGGAGAGGACCGGCGTGTGCGGGTCCGAGAACGGAGTCGCGGCGTCCCACGCGTCGCCCCGGGGCGAAGCGGGCCGCGCCGGGCTCGCCGGCGTCGGTCCGGTCGTCTCGTCGGGCGCGTCCTCCGTCGGGGGAGCGGCCGCTTCCGGTGTCGGGGTGCTCTCCTCGGTCGGTGTTCCTCCCGGGGAGGACGGCGTGGGCGTCGGCGTCGGCGACAGTTCGCCGATCCGGAGGACGAGGCCGTCGCTCCCGGAGCTCGAGTTCGCCGCGACGTCGCGCTGGACGGCGACGATCCGCGCCTCGCCGGCGGGCAGCGGCCCGGCGATGCACGACCACCTCCCGGCGGAGACGATCGCCTGGCAGACGGACGCCGAGCCGACGAAGACGGTGACGGTCGCACCGTCCTCGCCGCTGCCGGCGAAGCGGGCCTCTCCGGCCGGGATGGTGTCGCCGGCCGCGGGGGACGTGAGCGTCGGGGGCGCCGGCGCCGTCCGGTCGAGCCGGATGGACGTCGAGGCGGACGGATCGGACGCGACTCCGGGAGCGAACGGAGCGACCTGCGTCGCCGTGACCCTGTAGTCGCCGTCCGGTGCGCCGCCGGACAGCAGGCAGGCCCAGGCGCCGCTCGAGTCGGCCGCCAGCCGGCACGATTCGCCGGAGGAGGTCTCTGCGGTCACGGTCGCCCCGGGGATCCCCGTGCCGCGTACGAGGCCGTTCATGGGCGCGTCGCTCGGCGTCGTGACGACGGGCGGCGGCACGCTCGTCACCGCGATCGCGTCGCGGAGGCCGGTGGCCGATCCGTCGGAGCTCAGCGCGGTCGCCTCGAGGCCGATGGA
>CAKTZW010000491.1 GCA_934636065.1 uncultured Labedella sp. | reverse complement strand
GCACGTCCACGTCCGAGTACCAGGCGAGGGTGCGCTCGGCCTCCGTCGATCCGACCCCGAGCACGAGGTCGGAGATCGTCGCCTCGGTGGGCTCCGGCGTCGGGAGCTTCGGCGCGAGGGACGTCAGATCGAGGTAGATGTCGCTGCTCGTCGCGCGGTCCTGGTAGAGCGCGATCGCGATCGTGTTCTCGCCGGCCTGGAGCGCGTCGGCGGGGATCTCGAACGTGCCCGTGAGCGGATCGCTGCTGCCGCTGCCGGCATACGTGAGGTTCTGGTTCGCGGCGCCGTTGACTCGCTCGTCGGCGAAGCCGGCGACCTTCTCGCCGTTGACGTAGATGCGGAGGCCGTCGTCGTACGTGACGGTGCCCGTCAGCGCCTCGAGCTGCGCGAGCTCACCGGCGGAGACGTCGAACTGGTTGCGGAAGTGGTAGGTCTCGATCGTGTCGGTCGAGCCGGTCTTCGCGTACTGGAGGAGCGTGTCGGCGACGAAACCGCCGCCGAGGTCGGCGGCGCCGCGCTTCGACCCGAAGGAGCCGACCGCGTTCTTCCACGCGTCGTCGTCGAAGTCGGCCGTCGTCCACGAGAGCGAACCGTTGCCGGAAGGGTCCGTGCCGTTGTCGGAGTAGTTCCAGGCGTCCGCCGACGTGAGGTACGACGCGGGGAGCGGCGCGGCGGCGAACTCGAAGTAGTCGAAGTTGCCGACGTACGGGTGGTTCGCGTCGGGCGTCACGTGCATCACCACGATGAGCTTGTGGGTGCCGGAGACCTCCGCAGCGAGGTCGACCGTCGTCGTGTTGTAGGACTGCCAGTTGCCGCCGGTCACGGGCAGCGCCGTCGTCGCGATCTTGTTCGCGTCGGTCTTCTCGTCGAGGTAGAAGTCGAGCGACGGGTTCGCGCCCACACGGCTCGAGTTGTTGACGTAACGGACGGTGAGCGACGACAGCGGCGCGGCGCCGAAGTCGACCGCGTCGTACGTCAGTTCGCCGCCGTTCCAGGTGCCCCCGACGTTGCCGAGCGCGGCACCCGTGGAGTCGGTGCCGGTCTCCTTCTTGAGGCCGTTGCCGTTGTCGCTCGTGTAGGCCTCGGCCTGGATCCGGAGCGGCTCGGCGGCGACGCCCGCGGCCGCCGCGGCCACGGACGACGTGACGGCTGCGGCGGGCAGACTCGCCAGGGCGACGGCCCCGGCGGCGAGTGAGAGGACGACGAGACCGGCGACGCCGCGTCTCCCGTTCCTGCGTGTGCGCGGCTCCGCCGCGGGGGACGACGCCCCATGGGTGGTCAACAAGAGGTCACGAGCCAATCTGGAGTTCGGGTGGGGTGAGCGACGGATGCCCTCGGGCACCCGTCTTCCCCACTCTTCGCGCCCAGCATGACCGGAACGAGGCGCCGACGTGAACGGCGCGTGACCCACACGTGAAGCGTGTCGGGTCGCCCAGCGCGGTGCCCCGCTACGCCGACGTGCTGCTCGAGTCGCCCGCGGTCGCGGTACGGCGACGCGCACGGATGTGCTTCACCAGGAGCTGCGTCATGACGCCGATCATGAGGACCGAGAATCCGAGATTCGACCAGAACGGCGAGATCGCCGTGGCGGTGATCAGCCCGAGCGGCGACGCGACGCACGCGGAGAGCCCGACGATGGCGGCGACCCGGAGGTCGACGTTCTTGCGGCGGCTGTTGCCGATCGTCGCGGATACCGAGCCGGGCACCATCATGAGGAGTGATGTGCCCTTGGCGACGAGGTCGCTCGCACCGAAGAGGACGATGAGCACGGGCACCACGATGATGCCGCCGCCGACGCCCATGACGCCCGAGAGGACGCCGGTGATGAACCCGGTCAGCACGAGTGCCGCACCGAGCCACACGTTCATCGGGATCGATGCGCCGCGCTCCGGGACGACGAGCCACAGGCTCACCACGACTACGGCCAGGAAGGTCACGAAGAGCCAGAACAGCACGTCCTTCGAGATGCGCGCGAGGAGGAACGTCCCGAGCTGCGCGCCCGCCACGATGCCCACGGCGAGGAGGAGACCGGCGATCCAGTCGATGTTGCCCGAGATGCCGTACCCGATCGCACCCACGATCGACGTGGGGAGGATCGCCGCGACAGAACTCCCCGCCGCGAGCCGCTGGTCCATTCCGAGCATGAGGAGCGCGGGGACGACGATGATACCGCCGCCCACGCCGAAGAGCCCGGAGAGGAATCCGGCGACGAGGCCGAGGAGGACGAGCGCGCCGAGGGTCGTGCGGGCGCGGCTCCCGGTGCCGGCGAGCTTGTCGTGTTCCGAGGTCATTCCCGTCCGTCCTTGTCGTCGACGATCGCTGCGGATCCGTCGGATCGTGGATCGCTCGCTGCGTCATATCCGCCCGCCGTCACGGCGATGACGTTCGAGTGTCCGAGCGTCTCGGTGCGTGGGGACACGACCTTCTCGTCGAATCCGCTCGCCGCGAGCGACCGTCGCGTCGCCTCCGGCACGTCGGACTCGATGGTGAGGGTC
>CAKTZW010000490.1 GCA_934636065.1 uncultured Labedella sp. | reverse complement strand
CCGGGGCACCGCCCCACGACACCCCGAGGTGACCATGACACCCCCCACCATCCAGCAGCAGGACATCGTCGAGACCGCCAGGGCGGCCGGTCGCGGCGTCGGCGCGTTCAACGTCGTCCTGCTCGAGCACGCCGAGGCCATCGTCGCCTGAGCGGAGAGCGCCGGGTCGCCCGTCATTCTGCAGATCAGCCAGAACGCCGTCCGGTATCACGGTTCGCTCGAGCCGATCGCGACCGCCTGCCTCGCGCTCGCCCGGAACGCGGGCGTCCCGGCGATCGTGCACCTCGACCACGCCGAGGACGTCGCGCTCGTGCGCGACGCGGTCGCGCTCGGCGTCCCGAGCGTCATGTTCGACGGCTCGGCCCTCGACTACGACGAGAACGTCGCCACGACGCGCACCGTCGTCGAGCACTGCCACGCGAACGGCGTGCGCGTGGAGGCGGAGCTCGGCGAGGTGGGCGGTAAGGACGGCGTGCACGCGCCCGGCGTCCGGACGCGCCCGGACGAGGCCGCGGCCTTCGTCTCGGCGACCGGCGTCGACTCCCTCGCCGTCGCGGTCGGGACCTCCCACGCCATGACCTCGCGCGTCGCGACCGTCGACCGGGAGCTCATCGGCCGGTTGGCGGAAGCCGTCGGACGGCCGCTCGTGCTGCACGGCTCCTCGGGGCTGAGCGACGACGAGCTCACAGGGGCCGTGCGCGCCGGCATGACGAAGATCAACATCTCGACCCACATCAACGGGCTCTTCACCGCGGCCGCCCGCACGGTCCTCGATGCCGACCCGGCTCTGGTCGACCCTCGGCGCTACGTCGCGCCCGCGCGCGACGCCGTCGCCGCGGAGGTCACCCGGCTGCTGCGCCTGCTCGCGCTCTGAGCGCGCGCAAGCCCGCGAGACCGGGTGCGCGAGCGGCATAGGGTTGACGTCGATGAGTGATGAATTGAGCGACCTCGATCGCCGTACCCGGTGGAGGGCGTTCGCCGCTTGCGTCGCCGTCGCCTCCCTGACGATCCTCGACCTCTCGAAGGTCAACGTCGGACTCCCGTCCATCGAGGAGGCGCTCGGCGCCGGACCGACGGAGCTGCAGCTCATCGTCGCCGGGTACGCCCTCGCCTTCGGTCTCGTGCTCGTCCCGGCGGGCCGGTACGGCGACCTGCACTCCCGCAAGCGCATGTTCCTCATCGGGCTCGCCGCCTTCGCCGCGGCGAGCCTCGCGTGTGCGGTCGCGCCGACGAGCGCGGTCCTGATGATCGCCCGGGTCCTGCAGGGCGCCTCCGCGGGGCTCCTCATGCCCCAGGTCCTCGGCCTCATCCAGCAGCTCTTCGTCGGTCGGGAGCGCGGAACGGCCTTCGGCCTCTTCGGCGCCATCATCGGACTCTCCACGGCCTTCGGCCCCACGCTCGGCGGTCTCCTCATCGCCCTCGGCGGACCCGAGACGGGATGGACCCTGCTGTTCTGGATGAACGTGCCGCTCGCGCTCCTGCTGCTGCCGATCGCCGCCAGGCTCCTGCCCGCGACGCAACCGCGCGCCGCGGGCGCCGCCTCCCTCGACCCCGTCGGTATCCTGCTGCTCGCGCTCGCCGTGCTCGGGCTCATGCTCCCGTTTGTGCTCACGACGGGATCGCCCGACGACGACCCCGCGCGGTGGTGGCTGCTCGTGGTCTTCGCGGTCTTCGCCGGCCTCTTCGTGCTGTGGGAGGGCCGCTATGCGCGGCGCGGCGAGACCCCGGTCGTCGACTTCGCGCTGTTCCGCATCGCGGGCTACCGCAACGCCATCCTCATCGGCACGAGCTACTTCGCCGCGATGCCCGCGACCTTCCTCACGCTCACGCTCTTCGTCCAGCAGGGGCTCGGGCTCTCGCCGGTCTTCGCGGGGATGATCACGATCCCGTTCGCCCTCGCGTCCGCTGTGAGCTCCTGGTGGAGCGGTCGCCACGTCGAACGCTTCGGGCGCGCGCTCGTCGTCGGCGGACTCGCGCTCGTCGTGCTCGGATTCGCCGCGAACTCGATCCTCGCCGCCGTCCTGCCCGCCGAGGTCGCGCCCTTCGCGATGAGCGCCGCGATGCTCGTCGCGGGCGTCGGCGGTGGCGCCGTCATCTCCCCGAACCAGACGCTCATGCTCGCCGACGTGCCGGTGTCCTCCGGCGGCGTCGCGGGGTCGATCGGTCAGCTCGGTCAGCGCATCGGGACCGCCGTCGGGCTCGCGGCGGCCACAGCGACCTTCTACGCGACCGTCTACTCCGAGACCGGCGAGCTGTCGGAGCTGGCGGTGTACCACGACGCCTATCGCAACGCGACGATCGTGACGATCGCCTTCGTCGCGGCCGCGCTCCTGTTCGCCCTGCTCGACCTGCGGTCCCGCCGCGTCCGCACCGACGCCTGACACGGACGCCTGGCTCACGGACGCCTGACTCTCGGACCCCGACCTCCACCTCACGAACCACATATCTCGAGAAGTGCGGGTTCCGGCCGCCGCGACGTATCCGACAGCGGCCCGAACC
>CAKTZW010000489.1 GCA_934636065.1 uncultured Labedella sp. | reverse complement strand
GTCCTCCTCCTCGGACGCGTCATCCAGGCGAGCGGCACCGCCGTCATGATGCCGTTGCTCATGACGACGGTGATGACGCTCGTGCCGCCGACCAGCCGCGGGCGGATGATGGGCAACATCTCCATCGTGATCTCGGTCGCCCCGGCGATCGGTCCGACGATCTCGGGCGTCATCCTGAACTTCCTCGACTGGCGGTTCATCTTCTGGCTCGTGCTCCCGATCGCCGTCGCGTCGCTCGTGCTCGGACTCAGCCGGATGAAGAACGTCGGAGAGCACACCGATGCGCGGATCGACATCCTGTCGGTGCTGCTGTCCGTCGTCGGCTTCGGAGGCATCGTCTACGCCCTGAGCTCCCTCGGCGAGGGCGCGAGCGGCACCCCCGTCATGCCCGTGTGGGTCCCGTTCGTCGTCGGCGGCGTCGGCCTTGCGCTCTTCATCGCGCGCCAGTTCCAGCTGCAGCGCAGGGACCGCGCTCTGCTCGACCTCCGCACCTTCCGGTCGCGGACGTTCTCGGTCACGATCGTGCTCATGGCGGTCATGATGATGGCGCTCTTCGGGACGATCATCCTCCTGCCGATCTACCTGCAGTCGGTCCTCGGTCTCGAGCCGGTCCAGGCCGGGCTGCTGCTACTCCCGGGCGGGCTCCTCATGGGGCTCGCGGCGCCGTTCGTCGGTCGCGCCTACGACCGCCTGGGCGCCCGGCCGCTGCTCATCCCCGGGACGATCATCGTCGCCGGTGCGCTGTGGCTGCTCGCCGTCGTGGCGACGGAGTCGACGCCGGCGTGGGTCGTCCTCGCCGTGCACGTCGCGCTGTCGGCGGGCCTCTCGCTCACCTTCACGCCGCTGTTCACGTCGGGCCTCGGGGCCGTCGTCCCGAAGCTCTACTCGCACGGCAGCGCGATCGTGGGCACCGTGCAGCAGCTGGCCGGAGCGGCGGGGACGACGCTCTTCGTCTCGGTCATGACGGTGGGTACGGCCGCCCTCCTCGCGGAGGGCGCGACTCCCGTGCACGCCACGGCGGGCGGGGTGCACACGGCCTTCCTCTACGGCGCGGTCATCTCCACGCTCGGGATCGTCGGCGCCTTCTTCGTCCGCTCGGCCCCCCAGTCGGACGGCGCGCCCGCCCCCCACTGACCCCTTACCACCTGAAAACGTCGTTGGTGCTCGAATTCTCAAGCACCAACGACGTTTTCAATGGGGGGAGGCGGGATCAGAGGGTGTGGGCGACGAGCGGGCGCACCGTGAGGACGTCGGCCGCCGCGTCGAGATCCACGCGCACCGTGTCGCCGTCGCGCACGCTCCCGTCGAGGATCGCCGTCGCGAGACGATCGTCGATCTCGCTCTGCATGAGCCGCCGCAGCGGCCGCGCGCCGTAGATCGGGTCGTAGCCGCGCTCGGCGAGCCAGGAGCGGGCGTCCGGCGTGACCGCCAACTCCAGGCGGCGCTCCGCCAGCCGGCTCTGCATCCGATCGATGTAGAGCTCGACGATCTGCCCGAGCTCCTCCTGCGACAGCGCCTGGAACACGACGATGTCGTCGAGGCGGTTCACGAACTCGGGCTTGAACGCCTGCCGGACGAGACCCTGGACCGTCGCCTCCTTCTGCTCGAACGGCAGCGTCGGGTCGACGAGGACCTGCGAGCCGAGGTTCGAGGTGAGGATGAGGATCGTGTTCCGGAAGTCGACCGTGCGACCCTGACCGTCGGTGAGGCGACCGTCGTCGAGCACCTGCAGGAGGATGTCGAACACCTCCGGGTGCGCCTTCTCGACCTCGTCGAAGAGGATCACCGAGTACGGCCGCCGACGCACGGCCTCAGTGAGCTGGCCGCCCTGCTCGTAGCCGACGTAGCCGGGAGGCGAACCCACGAGGCGGGACACCGAATGCTTCTCCCCGTACTCGGACATGTCGATGCGCACCATGGCCTTCTCGTCGTCGAAGAGCTGCTCGGCGAGAGCCTTCGCGAGCTCCGTCTTGCCGACGCCGGTGGGGCCGAGGAACAGGAACGACCCCGTCGGACGGTTCGGGTCCGAGATGCCCGCGCGCGAGCGACGAACGGCGTCCGCGACGGCGCGCACCGCGCGCTTCTGCCCGATCAGCCGCTTGCCGAGTTCGGACTCGAGGTGGAGCAGCTTCTCCGACTCGCCCTGCAGCAGGCGTCCCACCGGGATGCCCGTCCAGGCGGCGACGACCTCGGCGATGTCGCTCTCCGTCACCTGGTCGCCGACCATGCGGTCGCCCGTCGGCTCGGCCTCGGCGCGCTCGGCGTCGACGATGGCCTCCTGGGTCGGCCGGATCTCCTCGTATTCGATGCGGGACGCCTTCTGGTAGTCGCCGTCGCGCATGGCGCGGTCGAGCCGCACCTTGGCCTCGTCGAGGCGCGTCTTGAGGTCGCCGAGCTTGTTGAGCGACGCCCGCTCCTGCTCCCACCGCGCCTGCAGGCCGGCGAGTTCGGCCTCGCGCTCCGCGAGGTCCTCGCGCAGCTTCGCGAGCCGCTCCCGCGACGCCTCGT
>CAKTZW010000488.1 GCA_934636065.1 uncultured Labedella sp. | reverse complement strand
CAGAATCCCGTCCGGGGTGACGAACCGCCGCCTGGCGAGCGGGAGCAACGCCTGCTCGCTCATCGCCGCGGCTTCGACTCAGCGGACGGCGCGCTCGGGAACGCGCGCCGAGGCGTCGTCGGTCAGCGGCAGGAAGCGTCGGTACACGGGGACGGCGATCGCGATCGTCGCCACGTGCATGGCCATGAGGACAAGGGCGTACGTCCAGCCGGCCGCCGTCCCCTCCGACGCTCCGACGAGGACGTCGGGGACGAACGAGACGACGAGGAACGCGGGGACGAGCCAGCGCATCACCCGGCTGGGGCGCGCCGAGAATCGATTCACGAGGTGCCAGCCGACGGCGCCGCCGACGGCCGCGACCACCGTGAGAGTGACGAACGCGACCGGCTGAAGGCCGACTCCGTCACTCGCGCCTGCCGCCGATCCGAGGAGGGCGAGGAGCGCGTTGGCGATCCCCGCCGCGACGGCGACGACAGCGGCGGAACGGAGAACGGCCGGGAGCGTGCGGTACTCCGGCTGGGGCGAGCTGGGCATGGGGACTCCTCGACGGTCGGGGCATGCCCGCGCCGACGGTCGCCGACGAGGGTGCATCCCTACGATCCTGCTGCCGCTCGCGCGCCACATCCGCCGTCCGCGGCATCCGCGTACGCCGTCCGCGGTACTGCCGCCGATGACGGTCAGGTCGCGTCGATGTCGTCCTCTTGCACGAGGTTGCTCACGACAGGCAGGCTCGCCGTCATGAGGGTGCCGTCGGCCCGCCGCGCCCGCGAGTGGATGCGCTGCGTCGGCCGACCGGGAATCCGCGGCCCCTGATCGCGCAGGGACACGACGAGTTCGGACCCCGCCTCCACCGTGTGCGTCGCACCGCGGACGGACAGCTCGACGGCGTCGCCGTCGAGGACGGTCACGCTGAACTCGTTCGGGCGCACCCGGACCACGAGCCTGCTGCCGTGCCAGGTCAGGTTGAACGCGAGCTTCGTCCACTCGGCCGGCAGACGCGGGTCGAAGGAGAGCCTCCCGTCGTGGTCCCGCAGTCCCCCGAAACCGCTCACGAGGGAGCTCCACACACCGCCGGCCGACGCGACGTGGACGCCGTCCGACGCATTGCTGTGGAGGTCGGCGAGGTCGACGAAGAGCGAATCGCGGAAGTACTCGAGCGCGAGGTCCTGGTACCCGATCTCGGCCGCGATGATCGACTGGACGGCACCGGAGAGCGTCGAGTCTCCCGTCGTGAGCGGGTCGTAGTACTCGAAGTCCGCGAGCTTCTCCTCCTGTGTGAACTCGCCGCCCTGCAGGAAGAGCGCGAGCACCACGTCGGCCTGCTTGAGCACCTGGAAGCGGTAGATCACGAGCGGGTGGAAGTGCAGCAGGAGCGGCATCTGCTCCTGGGGCGTGTTCGCGAGGTCCCAGACCTCGCGGTCGAGGAACTGGGCGTCCTGCGGGTGGATGCCGAGGGCCTCGGAGTACGGGATCACCATGGAGGCCGCGATCCGCTCCCACTCCTCCACCTCGTCGAGCGAGAGCGAGAGCCGCTCGACGAAGAGGGTGAAGGCGTGCGGGTCGTTCTCCTGCAGCTCCCGGACGCACTGGGCCGCGTACCGCAGGTTGAAGCGGGCCATGACATTGGTGAAGAGGTTGTCGTTCACGACCGTCGTGTACTCGTCCGGCCCGGTGACGCCGTGGATGTGGAAGGTCTCCGTGTCCTCGTCGACGATCCGCCAGAATCCGAGCGTCGCCCAGAGCCTCGCCGTCTCGACGGCGATGTCGATCGCGCCGCGGTGGAGGAAGTCGGTGTCGCCCGTCGCACGGACGTACCGCGCGAGGGCGTAGGTGACGTCGGCGTTGATGTGGTACTGCGCTGTTCCAGCGGCGTAGTAGGCCGAGGCCTCCTCGCCGTTGACGGTCCGCCACGGGAACAGGGCCCCCCGCTGGGCGAGGTCCTGGGTCACTTCGACGCCCATGGCTGGAACATGGCCTGGGACCACAGCGCAGGTCGCCTGAATGGGATCTACGACTTTGGCGACGCCCGCATCGCGGGGGCACACCTGGAGCTGGTGGCGGTGTCGCTTGTCGGCGCGGACCTTGCGGCAGGGGTGGCTGCGGCCTACGGGCGCCGGACGGGCCACGTCGTGGACCTCAACCGCATGGCGGTGCTCGCAGCGGCCTGGCGGCTGCGCGAGCTGGCGGAGGAAGCGGACGACCCCCACCCCTTTACGGTGAGACAAGCCATGGAGTGGGTGAGCCGAGGCGCGCGAGCGCTGGACGACCAACCGTAGCAGACAACAACTCATAATCTATGCACTAGGTGACCGCTTAAAACAGTCCACCACTAAACGCCGGTAAGGGCGCATCAGGGTGGCGGCCCTGTGGACTCCGGCACAAGAGCGCGAAGTTCCTCGTCTTGGTCAACGGAGGTGACAACCTCCAACATCAAAGCGGTTGTCACATTATGATGCTGACGCTGAGTGCCAGCAGGCAAAATGTTGGACCAGCTACGTCGCTACAGGTC
>CAKTZW010000487.1 GCA_934636065.1 uncultured Labedella sp. | reverse complement strand
ACGACGTGCTCCGACTCGACGAGAGGGCGCTGCGCGGCCTCCGGGGCGACCTCGTCGGTCTCATCTCCCAGGACGCGCTCGTCTCCCTCGATCCGCTCCGTCGGGTCGGCGCCGAGATCGGTGATCCACTGCGCATCCACCGCCGCTCGCCGCGCGAGGAGCGATCCGCTGCGGTGCGGGAGCTGCTCAGGCGCGTGGGGGTGCCGCGTCCGGACGTCCGCGCATCGCAATACCCGCACGAACTCAGTGGCGGGTTACGGCAGCGTGCGCTCATCGCGTCCGGGATCGCGGCGTCGCCCCGGCTGCTGATCGCGGACGAACCGAC
Source organism: uncultured Labedella sp. (assembly GCA_934636065.1). Classification (GTDB taxonomy): domain Bacteria; phylum Actinomycetota; class Actinomycetes; order Actinomycetales; family Microbacteriaceae; genus Labedella. The sequence goes on along the minus strand of CAKTZW010000487.1, from coordinate 2,186 downwards.
GACGGCCCTCGACATGACCGTGCAGGCCGGCATCCTCCGTGTCCTCGCCTCGCTGCGCGACGCCGACACGGGTCTGCTGCTCATCAGTCACGACCTCGGTGTCGTCGCCGCGCTCGCCGATCGTGTACTGGTCATGCGTGGCGGCCGCATCGTCGACGACGGGACAACCGCGGCTGTGCTCGCGGGAGGCTCCCACCCCTACACGCGCGAGCTCGTCCGGGCCGTCCCCACGGCCGTGCCTCGCGGCACCGCCCTCCGCACGCGCGAACGGATCGCGACCGCGGACGCCGACACCCTCTCGCTGCCCACCGCCGCTCCGATCCTCGAGGGTCACCGGCTGCACAAGACCTTCGGCTCCGGCGCCTCGGCCACCCACGCGGTGGCCGGTGTGGACGTCCGCGTGCACGCCGGGGAGACTCTCGGGATCGTCGGCGAATCAGGATCGGGCAAGACGACGCTCGCCCGGATGCTCCTCGGCCTGGCCGAACCGGACACGGGCGACGTCCTGCTCGAGGGCGAGCCGTGGTCCGGCGTCCCGGAGCGGGAACGTCGCTCTCGTCGTCGGACGCTCGGTTTCGTGTCCCAGGACCCGGCCGGGGCGATGGACCCGCGCTGGTCCGTCGAGCGCGTCGTCGCCGACGCCCTTCCGCCGGGGCTGAGTCGACGCGAGCGACGTGACCGGGTGCGCGAGTCGCTCGGCGACGTCGCCCTCGGTCCGGAACTCGCCGCCCGGTCGCCTCGCACGCTGTCCGGCGGTCAGCGTCAGCGGGTCGCGATCGCACGCGCCCTGGCAGCCGGGCCGCGCGTGCTCGTCCTCGACGAACCCGTCTCGGCCCTGGACGCGACGGTCGCCGCCGGCGTCCTCGATCTCCTCGACGTCCTGCAACGGCGCCACGGACTCGCGTTCGTCCTCATCTCCCACGATCTCGCCGTCATCCGCCACATGAGCGACCGGGTCGCCGTGATGCTCGACGGCGTGATCGTCGAGAGCGGTCCCACCGAGACGGTGTTCCGCTCGCCCGCGCACGAGTACACGCGGCGACTGCTCGCCGACGTGCCCACGGCGACCGATCGGGGGCCGACCGCCGGGTGACGTGAACGTGCCGGTAGGATGGGCCCATCCACATGAGGCACCTACACACGGTGCCGCCCACATCGAACCGGAGATCCCATGAGCGACGCCCTGCCCGACAAGCCCGCACTCGAAGGACTCGAGGACAAGTGGGGTTCGACGTGGGAGAGCCAGGGGACGTACCGGTTCGACCGCGAGAAGGCGATCGAGCGCGGCCACGACGCGGTCTACTCGATCGACACGCCCCCGCCCACCGCGTCGGGTTCGCTCCACATCGGTCACGTGTTCAGCTACACGCACACCGACGTCATCGCGCGATACCAGCGGATGCTCGGCCACACCGTGTTCTACCCGATGGGCTGGGACGACAACGGTCTCCCGACCGAACGGCGCGTGCAGAACTACTACGGCGTCCGGTGCGACCCGAGCCTGCCCTACGTCGCTGACTTCGTCCCGCCCCACGACGGCGGCGAGGGCAAGAGCGTCAAGGCCGCGGACCAGGTACCGGTCAGCCGCCGCAACTTCATCGAGCTGTGCGAGCGCCTGACCGTCGAGGACGAGAAGCAGTTCGAAGCGCTCTGGCGCAGCCTCGGACTGTCCGTCGACTGGACGCAGAGCTACCGCACGATCGACCAGGACTCGCTGCGGATCAGCCAGAAGTCCTTCCTCGCCAACCTCGAGCGAGGCGAGGCCTACCAGGCGATGGCCCCGACGCTGTGGGACGTGACGTTCCGCACCGCCGTCGCGCAGGCCGAGCTCGAGGACAAGGACCAGCCCGCGGCCTATCACCGCATCTCCTTCCACCGTCCCGACGGCGGGACGATCGAGATCGAGACGACCCGGCCGGAACTCCTTCCCGCCTGCGTCGCCCTCGTCGCACACCCGGACGACGAGCGCTTCCAGCCCTACTTCGGCACCACCGTCACGACGCCTCTGTTCGGCGTCGAGGTGCCCGTGCTCGCCCATCACCTCGCCCAGCCCGACAAGGGCACCGGCATCGCGATGGTCTGCACCTTCGGCGACCTGAACGACGTCGTCTGGTGGCGCGAGCTCGACCTATCGAACCGCGCCGTCATCGGCTTCGACGGCCGCTTCATCGCCGACGCCCCCGAGG
>CAKTZW010000486.1 GCA_934636065.1 uncultured Labedella sp. | reverse complement strand
GTGGCGGGAAGCCCTCTCGTCCTTCCGGGCCGACCCGGTCGCGCCTCCGGACGCCGGGACCGGCCGCACTCGCACCCGCCTCGCGCTCCAGTTCGAGTTGCGCGAGCTGATCCCGCGGACCGCGCACCGGTGGAACGGTCCAACGTCGCGTTCGGCCGGTGCCCCGGTGAAGGCAGGCGATGCGCCCGGCACGGGGGAGTACCGGCTCGCGGTGCGACCGACCGCCTCCACCGCGCGCGGCTGGGCGCGGGGTCAGATGACCTGGACGAACCTGCCGCACCTGCTCAACCGGATGAACCTCGACCCGGAGCAGCATCGGTGGTTCTGCGAGTTCGGGGCTCTGCACCGAGCGGTCGGTGCGCTCACTCTGGACCCCGACGCGAGCATGATCTTCCTCGACGAGTTCGCCAACCCCGTGCTGTGGGCGCTGCTCGATCAGGCCGAGGGACTCGGGATCGCCCTCATCGGGACGGGGGCCGGATCGAGCGTCTCGATCGGTGAGCGCGCCCGGCTCTCCCTCGACGCGGTCCGGGAACCCGGGGGTGTGCGGCTCGCTCCGCGCGTAGAGGTCGACGGTGAGACCGTGGACCGTCAGAACGCGCGTCCCATCGGCGCGCACGGTATCTCGGTCGTCGACCCCGCCGACCCGCGCACGGTCCTCATCGCCCCGACGGAGCGCGAGCTCGGCGCCGAGGAGCTCTCCCTCCTCGCGGGCCGGGGCCCGCTCGCCCCCGGACTGTTCGTACCCGACGACGGCGTCGACGAGTTCCTCGGCGCCTACCTGCCCGCGCTCCGCGAGCGCGTCGACGTCGAGAGCCAGGACGCCTCCGTGACGCTTCCCGCCGTCGTCCCCGCCGTGCTCGTGCTCGCGGTGACCTTCGGGCCTCGGCACGAGATCCGACTGGCGTGGCGCTGGCGGCGGTCACGCGGAGGGGGTGCCCTGCCGGCCCTCGAGGAGGTCGTGCCCTCGGGGCTCCTGCCGGCAGACTGGCTCCCGGCAGGAGTCGCGGAGGGAGCCGATCCGTCCGTCGAGGGTCGAGACGACGAGCCGACCCCTCTCGATGTCGTCCTCGACGGCGTGGAGTCGGCCGAGTTCGTCACGGAACTCCTTCCGCGCCTGCGCGCTCTCCCGGGCGTGCGCGTCGAGACCGTCGGGACCCCGCCGGCGTTCACGCGCCTGACCGGCGACCCCGAGCTCGTCGTCTCGACGATGCCCAGTGAGAGGCGCGACTGGTTCGACCTGGGCATCACCGTCACGGTCGACGGTCGCACGATCCCCTTCCTGCCGCTCTTCACGGCGCTCGCGAAGGGACGCAAGCGCCTGCTCCTCGTCGACGGCACCTACCTGCCCCTGAAGCACCCCGCCTTCGCGCGCCTCGCCGAACTCATCGCCGAGGCCCGCGACCTCGCCGAGTGGGAGACGACGCCCGTCATCAGCCGCCGCCACGTGAGCCTCTGGGCCGACTTCGAGGACCTCGCCGACGAGGCGGTTCCGGCGGTCGAGTGGCGGGCCCTCCTCGAGGAGGCCGGCGGGGAGCGCCCGCGGCTGCTCGCGCCGCCGGCGGGGCTGACGGCGGAGCTGCGCTCGTATCAGCGCGAGGGCTTCTCCTGGCTCGCGTTCCAGTGGCGGCACCGGCTCGGCGGCATTCTCGCGGACGACATGGGGCTCGGCAAGACGCTGCAGTGCCTCGCGCTCGTGCAGCACGTGGTCGAGGAGGCGGCCGAGCAGCCCGTCCCCGCCGGGATCCGTCCCTTCCTCGTCGTCGCTCCCACCTCGGTCGCGCCCGGCTGGGTGGCGGAGGCCGAGCGCTTCGCCCCGGGCCTCGTCGTCCGCCGCGCGGCCGCGACGGAAGCAGCGGGTGGCACACCCATCGCCGAGCTCGCCGACGGCGCCCACATCGTCGTGACGAGCTACGCCCTCCTGCGCCTTGACGCGAGCGCCTACCGGGACGCCGTGGGGCCCGACGGCTGGTCGGGCGTCGTGCTCGACGAGGCGCAGTTCGTCAAGAACCCCGCGTCGCTCGTGCACGCGGCCGTCCGCGATCTCGTCGCCGACGTCGTCATCGCGGTGACGGGGACGCCGCTCGAGAACTCGCTCACGGAGCTCCACGCGCTCCTCTCGCTCACCTCGCCGGGACTCTTCCCCTCCGCGCGACGCTTCGGCCAGGAGTACGTCCGGGTCATCGAGGAGCCGGTCGCCGGGATCACCGAGGGCGTGGGCGCCGGGGACGCTCCGGCGGTGTCGGCGTCGCTGCGGGCGCAGCGGCTCGCACGACTCCGGCGGCGCATCGCGCCGTTCCTGCTGCGCCGCACCAAGGAGGTCGTCGCTCCCGAGCTGCCGGAGAAGATCGAGCAGACGCTGACGATCGACCTCGCGCCCGAGCACCGCGAGCTCTACGAGCTGTATCTGCAGCGGGAGCGGCAGAAGCTCTTCGGCCTCATCGAGGACCTCGACCGCAATCGCTTCATCGTGTTCCGTTCGATCACCCTCCTGCGGATGCTCGCGCTCGACGCGTCGCTCGTG
>CAKTZW010000485.1 GCA_934636065.1 uncultured Labedella sp. | reverse complement strand
CTTCGTAGCCCGCGCGGGTCCGGCTCATTCACCCCAGAGCGCACTTTGCGGGGCGCGCCGCTCGACGCCGAAATGCTCCCATGCCGCGGAGGTGGCGACTCGTCCGCGCGGCGTTCGTCCGAGGAGGCCGGTTCGTACGAGGAAGGGTTCGACGACCGATTCGATGGTCTCGGCCTCTTCTCCGACCGAGACGGCGAGAGTGCTGAGCCCGACGGGACCACCGTCGAAGCGTTCGAGGATGACGAGCATGACCGCCCGGTCGAGTCGGTCGAGGCCGACCGGATCGACGTCGTACAGTTCGAGCGCCGCGTCGACCGCCGCCCGCCCGGCGTCGGTGCTGTGCACGAGAGCGTAGTCACGGACACGGCGCAGTAGCCGATTCGCGATGCGGGGAGTTCCTCGGCTGCGACCGGCGATTTCCCGCAACGCTGCCCGCTCGATGTCGAGCCCCAACAGCGACGCCGCGCGACTGAGCACCTGTTCGAGCTCGTCTGGCTCGTAGAACTCGAGGTGGGCGGTGAAGCCGAAACGGTCGCGTAGCGGGTTGGGCAGGAGACCCGACCGGGTTGTGGCGCCCACGAGGGTGAATGGTGCGAGGTCGAGCGGGATGGAGGTCGCGCCGGCCCCCTTACCCACCATGATGTCGATGCGGAAGTCCTCCATCGCGAGGTAGAGCATCTCCTCGGCCGAGCGCGCCATGCGGTGGATCTCGTCGATGAAGAGGATCTCGCCCGGGACGAGGCTCGACAGCACCGCCGCGAGGTCGCCAGCGTGCTGGATCGCCGGTCCGCTCGACAGTCGCAACGGCCGGCCGCTCTCGGCCGCGACGATCATGGCCAGGGTCGTCTTCCCGAGTCCCGGCGGTCCCGCGAGCAGGATGTGGTCCGGCGTGCGGTTCTGCAGGGCCGCGGCGCGGAGCAACAGCTCCAGCTGACCTCGCACCTTCGGCTGACCGACGAATTCCGACAGCGAGGAGGGGCGCAGTGCGCCCTCGAAGGCGAGCTCCGCCTCGGACTCCGGCGACGGGTCGAGTGCGCGCTCGTCGTTCACGCGCCCGCTCCGTTGCGCGGTGCCGGACCGAGCTGCGCGAGTGCGAGCCGGAGCAGGGTCTGGACGGGCGCCGTCGCGGCATCGGGATGCGCGGCCGCGACGTCATCGACGGCCGCCGACGCGACGCGCTCGGGCCATCCGAGACCGACGAGCGCGCTCACGACGTCGTCGCCGGACGACGTCGGCACGGCGGGGGCGTTCGACGGCGGCGCGATCCCGAGCAGCTTCCCCGCGAGGGAGACGACGATGAGCTTGGCCGTCTTCGGACCGATGCCCGACACCTTGCGGAACGATGCGTCGTCGTCGGCCGCGACCGCTGCGGCGATCTGACCGGGACCGAGGTGCGAGAGCACACCGAGAGCGGACTTCGGGCCCACGCCGGACACCCCCATGAGCAGGTCGAAGACCTCGCGGTGCTCGATGGTCTCGAAGCCGAACAACGTCATCGCGTCCTCGCGGACGATGAGCGTGGTGTGGAGGAAGGCCTCGTGCCCGACGGAGAGCGCGATCGCGTGCTCCGGCGTGACGAACACGGCATAGCCGACTCCCCCGACCTCGATGTGGGCGGTGGCGCCGCTGACGGCGAGGACACGACCGCGAATGCTGGAGATCACCGTGTCAGGATACGTGCGCCCACCGACAGCGCCGTCCCGGCACGCGGTCCCCTCAGCGTTTGCTCGCGCGCTCGGCGGCGAGCCAGGCGCGTTGCGCCGGCGTGAGCGCTGACGCGTCCCCCGACAGCGCGGTGTCGGGCGCTGCGCCCCTCCAGGCGTGGCAGATGGCGAGGGCGAGAGCATCGGCGGCGTCCGCCGGCTGCGGGGCCTCGGACAGCCCGAGGACGCGGGCGACCATCGTCTGCACCTGCTTCTTGTCGGCACCCCCGTAGCCCGTGATCGCCGCCTTCACCTCGCTCGGCGTCCGCAGGCCCACCGGGATGGATCGCGCCGCCGCTGCGCGCAGGGCGAGTCCGCTCACCTGCGCCGTGCCCATCACCGTGCGGAGGTTGTGCTGCGCGAAGACCCGCTCGACGGCGACGGCGTGCGGCTCGTGCTCGTCGATCAGGGTCTCGAGCCCGGAACCGACGGTGAGCAGACGCTCCTCGATGGGCGCTGCCGGGTCACTCCGGACCACGCCGTAGTAGACGAGCGACACACGACGGTCGGGCTGGACGTCGACGACGCCGATCCCGCACCGGGTGAGCCCCGGGTCGATCCCGAGCACCCGGAGCGTCACGATCAGTCCTCTTCTTCGAGCTCTGCCTGGACCTCGGGGCTCACGGCGTAGTTGCTGTAGACGTTCTGCACGTCGTCGGAGTCCTCGAGGGCGTCGATGAGCCGGAAGACCTTGCGCGCCGTGTCGGCGTCGACGTCGATCTTGAGGTTGGGCACGAACGCGACGTCGGCGGAGTCGTAGTCGATCCCGGCTTCCTGAAGAGCGGCGCGAGTCGCGACGAGATCGCTCGCCTCCGTGAAGAC
>CAKTZW010000484.1 GCA_934636065.1 uncultured Labedella sp. | reverse complement strand
GCGCACGGAGGGCTTCGACACCGTCTTCTGCGGCGATGGATCGCTCGCCGTCGACACCTTCCACCGCGAGAGGCCCGATCTCGTCCTGCTCGACCTCATGCTGCCGGGCCTCGACGGCATCGAGGTCTGCACGCTCATCCGGCAGGAGTCCGGCGTGCCCATCATCATGCTCACGGCGAAGTCCGACACGACCGACATCGTCGGCGGGCTGGAGTCGGGCGCCGACGACTACATCGTCAAGCCGTTCAACCCGAAGGAGCTGGTCGCGCGGATCCGGACGCGGCTGCGTCCCGCCACCGAGGCGGCGAACGACGTCGTGCGGATCGGCGACCTCACTCTCGACGTCGCGGCGCACGAGGTCACGCGGGAGTCGACGCGCATCCCGCTCACGCCTCTGGAGTTCGATCTCCTCCTCACCCTGGCGTCCAAGCCGCAGCAGGTCTTCACGCGCGAGATGCTGCTCGAACAGGTGTGGGGCTACCACTACAAGGCGGACACGCGGCTCGTCAACGTCCACGTGCAGCGGCTGCGCGCCAAGGTCGAGCTCGACCCGGACAACCCCCGCATCGTGATGACCGTGCGGGGCGTGGGCTACCGCGCGGGCAGCACCGACTCCGCGTAGCCGTGTCCGACGCCGGTTTCGATCCGCAGGGTCTCCTCCGATCGCTCCGCTCGCTTCCCCGGGCGATCGCGACGGCGTGGCGGCGGTCGCTGCAGTTCAAGACCGTGGTCGTCACGCTCGGACTCACGGGCCTCGCCGTCTTCGTCGCCGGCGGCTACATGTCGGTGAGCATCGGCAACGACCTCTTCCAGTCGCGGCTCCAGCAGGTGCTCGTCGACTCCGCCCGGGCCGGCCTCGCCGCCCAGCGCACGTTCGACGCGACCGAGACGGGCGACTCCGTCAACCTCGACGGCGTGATGGGATCGGCGCGCAACGACATCGCGACGGTGTCATCGTCCCGCCTCATCACCGTCTACCGCGTGCCCGGGCAGGACTTCGACCCGGCCGCGCCGCAGGACTTCGAAAGCCCGGGCCTCGACAACGCGGTGATCTCCGAGCTGCTGCGCGAGGAACTCGCCGAGAACGCCGACGGCCAGTGGTGGCAGTCGGTGGCGCTGTCGGGTCCCGGGGGAGGATCTCCCGGGATCGTCGTCGGCCAGCGCATCACGGTGCCCGGGGCCGGAGACTACGAGCTCTACATGGGCTACGACCTGAGCGATCAGGAGGAGACGCTCCAGTTCGTGCAGCGCACCCTGCTGCTCGCCGGCCTCGCCCTGATCGCGCTCATCGGCGCCGTCGCGTGGGCTGTCGTGCGCATCGTGGTGCTGCCGATCCGCGTCGCCGCCGAGACGAGCGAGCGGCTGGCCGCCGGGGAGCTCGAGGTCCGCATCGACCAGCGCGGCGACGACGAGATCGCGACCCTCGCGCGGTCCTTCAACGAGATGGCCGAGAGCCTGCAGTCCCGCATCAAGGAACTCGCCGAGCTGTCCCTCGTCCAGCAGCGCTTCGTGTCGGACGTGTCTCACGAGCTGCGGACCCCTCTCACGACGATCCGCCTCGCCGGCGATGTGCTGTACGACCAGCGCGAGGACTTCCCTCCGGCGACGGCGCGCACGGCGGAACTCCTCCACACGCAGGTCGAGCGGTTCGAGCTCCTACTCGCCGATCTCCTCGAGATCAGTCGCTACGACGCCGGATCCGCCGAGCTCGAGACGGAGCCGACGAGCATCGCGCGGCTCGCGGAGGACTCGGTCGAGGAGCTCGGCGAACTCGCCAGGCAGCACGGGTCCGACCTGCGCTTGGTCGCGCCGGGCGGCCACACCGAGATCGACGTCGACCCGCGCCGGATCCGCCGGATCGTCCGCAACCTCGTCGGAAACGCCATCGAGCACGGAGAGGGACGCCCCATCGTCGTCACCGTCGACAGCACGGAGAGCGGCGTGGCCCTCGGCGTGCGCGACTACGGCCTCGGGATGTCGGAGGAGGCCGCCGAGCGGGTCTTCGACAGGTTCTGGAGGGCCGACCCGTCGAGGCGGCGGACGATCGGCGGCACGGGGCTCGGCCTCTCGATCGCGCTGAGCGACACCAAGCTGCACGGGGGAGCGATCGACGTCTGGTCGCGTCCCGGCGGGGGCAGCCTGTTCCGCCTGACGCTCCCGCGCACCCCGGGCCGGCCGCTCGGACCGTCCCCGATCCCCTTGCCACCGGTCGACGCCGACAGCCCCGGCGCCGCACCCGTCCCGGTCCTGCCGATCCCGGCGCCGGAACCCGAGTCGACCGGGAGGACATCATGAGGCGCCCCCTCGCCGCGCTGCTCGCCGCCCTCGTCCTCCTCGTCTGCGCCGGATGCGTCGGCATCCCGCGGAGCGGGGACGTCCAGGCCGGCAAACCCATCACGGCCGACGACGGTCTCGACATCACCTTCATCCCGAGCGGACCGCAGCCCGGGTCGACGCCCGAGCAGGTCCTGAGGGGATTCATCGCGGCCGCGACGGGTCCCCAGAACAACTACGCCGTCGCACGGG
>CAKTZW010000483.1 GCA_934636065.1 uncultured Labedella sp. | reverse complement strand
GACGACGAGACGGCCGAGGCTCGACCGGTCCGCGCGTCGGTCGAGGCGACTATGAAGCTACTGCCGCAGGTCGAGGCACTACAGGGCCGACGGATCGCCGCGCTGCACGGCCGGATGAGCGCCGACGAGAAGGACGAGATCATGCGTTCTTTCGCGTCGGGGGGCATCGACCTGCTGGTCTCGACGACGGTGATCGAGGTCGGTGTCGACGTGCCGAACGCGTCGGCGATGATCGTGCTCGACGCCGACCGGTTCGGCGTCTCGCAGCTGCATCAGCTGCGCGGACGCGTCGGACGTGGCGGGCTTCCCGGGCTCTGCCTGCTCGTGACGACGTCACTCCCCGACAGTGTTGCGCGGGAGCGGGTCGACGTGGTCGCGTCGACCACAGACGGCTTCGAACTCGCGCAGGCCGACCTCGAGCTGCGACGCGAAGGTGACGTCCTCGGGGCCAACCAGTCGGGTGGGCGGTCGTCGCTGCGACTGCTGCGCGTCGTCGCCGATGCCGACTTGATCGGCGAGGCTCGCGCCGCGGCCGAGGAGGTTCTCGACGCCGACCCGATCCTCGCCGGACAGCCGGCGCTGCGCTCCGCCATCGAGCGACGCCTCGACGAGCGGGCACGAGAGTTCCTCGCGAAGAACTAGCGTCTAGCGAGGTCTTCCTCGGAGGTTCGGGACTTAGCTGCGCCCGACCACATCACGCTACGGAAGGTGAAACTCTCAGAGCTCGGAGATCAGCTGTGGTGTGTCCAGCAGACGAGCACAGCCGAGGCCACCGCGTACGCCGCCTCGGCCGGCGTCTGCGTCTTGTCGGCTCCGACCCCGGTCGGTAGTGCGGTGGCGTCGACGAACAGCGTCTTGCCGTCGCGCATGAAAGCGACCCGACCGTCGCCGGTGGCGAAGGACGGGAGACCGAGACTGGCCATCCCCTCGATGTCCTGCGCTTGCGGATATTGTGCGCGCAACTCGTCGAAATGCCGTGCGCCGTCCGTCTCGTCGGTCGCGTCGTAGACGGTCAGCACGAGCGGCGTGCCTTCGATGTCGTAGGTGCAGGTGAACAGGGGAGCCGCCCACGATGAGGTGAGCGGGATCGAGCCGGTCAGCTCGAACATTCCGGCGACCGCATCGGGCACCTCACCCGCGCACACCATACGCGCCGCTTCCGACGGCCCGACGGCACTGTCCGCTGAGGTGCCGTGGCCCTCGTGCTCGACGCCGTCCATCACGGTGCCGTCCGGCATCACGTGAGTAGCTGCCGGTTCGGTCGGAGCGGAACCCGAGGTCGTCGACCCGACCCCGCTGCACCCAGTGGTGACCAGGACGGTGAGCAACGCCGCGCCAAGCCAGAGTCTGCGCCTCATCGTGCCTCTCCTCGTCCGGCGACGGAGATGTCCGTCATCTCATTCTTCGTTTCATTCTTCGTTGCGATCTGAGAATCGGACTGGTCGCGGTAAGAAGCCGGATCGCGATCCGCGGCGCCCAGCCGCCGGACCGAGAATCGCCGAGCGGAGAAAATTCTGGCCAGATTCCAAGCTGAACGCGCGGCGGCGACGAACCAAGGGATAACAACCCCTGTGCGAGTCCGCGAAGGTGGGGCCCGCGAAATGCCATTGGAGGCATCCCCATGAAGAAGAAGTTGCTTTTTCTGTCCCCCGTCTTCGCTCTTGGTCTCGTTGCTCTGTCAGCGGGACCGGCGATGGCCGACCACGCAGAGGGCTCGTACGGCGCTGCGCTGAACCCGATCAACAACAGTGGCGCCACCGGTGAGGTGTGGATCGATGTCGAAGGCACCACCGCCACAGTCACGTTGAACGCATCCGGTCTGGCGGAGTCGTTCATGAACGCTCCGTACCCGCACGTCCAGCACATCCACGTCGGAGCCCAGGGTGTCTGCCCGAGCCCGTCAGCCGACGCCAACGGCGACGGCATCATCAGCACGACCGAGGGCGCCCCGAGCTACGGCGCGATCGGCACGACCCTGTCGGTCGGAGACGGCGGCAAGAACCCCGACTCGGGCGTCGATCTGACCATCGCCCCGTCCGGCTCGACCATCACCTATGAGGAGACATTCGAGCTGAACCAGGAGACGCAGGACTCGCTCGCCGCCGGCAACGCCGTCGTCGTCGTGCACGGTCTCGACCCGGCAACCCAGCCGGCCTCCGGCACCTCGCCCAGCGACCTCGTTCCGAGCCTCCCGCTTGCTGCCACCTCTCCCGCGCTCTGCGGTGAGCTGGACGTCATGCCCGCGGGCGGAGCGGCGACCGGTGTCGTCACGCAGGCGTCTGACAACGGTGCGATGACCGGCATGCTCGCCCTCGGTGGCGTGGCGGTGGCCGCGGCCGGTGGTGCGTTCCTCGTCGGACGTCGCGTCAAGGCGAGTCGCTGACACGGAAGATCGAGTGAATCGGTTCCGATGATGTCGACCGGATTCAGCCGCCACCTCCGCCTCGCGGCGGGGGTGGCGGCCCTCCTCGTCCTGACGACCGGCTGCGGCGGCAGCGACTCCGCCCAATCACCCGCCCCCACGCCCAC
>CAKTZW010000482.1 GCA_934636065.1 uncultured Labedella sp. | reverse complement strand
CCTTCGGCGTCTCGACGACCGCAGCAAACTTCTCCTACGGTCTCGAAGGCGAGCCGGTTGTCTTGAGCGTCGAACAGCTCAACAGCGGCGAGCTGCCGGCGGGTATAGAGCTTGGGGACTACGTCGAGGTCACGGGCACCGCCGGGGACTTCAACGACCTCACGCAGGTCGCGGTCGCTTCCGCCGCCGGGCTGACGAAGCTCGATGCGACCACCGTCGAGGCTCCGGAGCCGGCCGCTGTCGCGTATCCGACCGACGCCGCACAGCGTGAGGCGCTCGAGGGCATGCTCATCGCGCCGCAGGGCGAGTTCACGGTGAGCAACACGTACTCGACGAACCAGTACGCCGAGATCGGGCTCGCCTCGGGGGACTCCCCGCTCATCACCCCCACCGAGATCGCGCGGCCGGGCAGCGCCGGCTACGCGGCGGCCGTCGCGGCCAACGCGGCGCGCGCCGTCACGCTCGACGACGGCGCGACGATCGACTTCCTCCGAAGCGATGCGAATAAGGACATCCCGCTCCCGTACCTCACTCAGAACCGAGCCATCACGGTCGGGTCCTCCGTGGCGTTCACCGAGCCGGTCGTCCTCGACTACCGCAACTCCGCGTGGAAGTTCCAGCCGACGACGCAGCTGACCGCTCAGGGCGAGCTCCCGGCGACGTTCAGCGACGTGCGCGAGGAGGAGCCGACCGATGTCGGCGGCGACATCCAGATCGCCGGCTTCAACGTGCTCAACTACTTCACGACCACCGGTGACTCCATCTCCGGCTGCGACTACTTCCGCGACCGCGACGGCGACCCCGTCACGGTCGACGGTGGCTGCGACGCCCGCGGGGCGGCCGAGCAGGAGGACCTCGAGCGGCAGCAGGCGAAGATCGTCGCGGCGATCAACGGCGTCGGCGCCGAGGTCGTCTCCCTCGAGGAGATCGAGAACTCGGTCACGTTCGGGAAGGACCGCGACGAGGCGCTCTCGGCCCTCGTCGACGCACTCAACGCGGACTCGAGCACGGGTGCCGTGTGGGAGTTCGTGCCGTCGCCCGCCGCGAGCGAGCTCCCGCCCGTCTCCGCTCAGGACGTCATCCGCAACGCCTTCATCTACAAGAAGGACGCCGTGACGCCGGTGGGCGACTCGCAGGTCCTCCTCGACCCCGCGTTCGACAACGCGCGTCAGCCGCTCGCGCAGGAGTTCCGCGTCGCCGGCGCGGATGCGGACGAGACGTTCATCGCGATCGTGAACCACTTCAAGTCGAAGGGCTCGGGCTCGGGAGCGGATGCCGACCAGGGCGACGGGCAGGGTGCGTCCAACGCATCCCGCGTGGCGCAGGCGAACGCGCTCGTCGAGTTCTCCACGGACCTGCAGACCGAGCTCGGCACGGACGAGGTCTTCCTCATCGGCGACTTCAACGCCTACACGCAGGAGGACCCGTCGGTCGCGATCACCAAGGCGGGCTACGTCGACCAGGGTTCCAAGACCGGTCAGTACAGCTACTCGTTCAGCGGGCAGAGCGGGTCGCTCGACCACGTCTACGCCTCGCCGGCCGCGAACCGCAAGGTCACGGGCGTCGACATCTGGAACATCAACTCCGGAGAGTCGATCGCCAAGGAGTACAGCCGCTACAACTACAACGCGACGAACTTCTACGACGAGAGCGTCTACCGCTCGAGCGACCACGACCCGATCCTGGTCGGATACTCGGTCGAGGCCCTCCCGGTGGAGCTCAACCTCATCGACATCAACGACTTCCACGGTCGGATCGATGCCAACACGGTCGCGTTCGCCGGCACGGTCGAGCAGCTCCGCGCCCAGGGCGGGGAGGACAACTCGATCTTCGTCTCCTCGGGCGACAACATCGGGGCCTCGCTCTTCGCCTCGGCATCGCAGGAGGACCAGCCGACGATCGACGTCCTCAACGCGCTCGAGCTCGCCGCGAGCGCCGTGGGCAACCACGAGTTCGACCAGGGCTACGCGGACCTCACGGGCCGGGTCGCGGACGCGGCGGAGTGGGACTACCTCGGCGCGAACGTCTACGAGAAGGGCACCAAGACCCCCGCCCTCCCTGAGTACTCGCTCCAGGAGATCGACGGTCTCACGGTCGCCTTCATCGGCACCGTCACCCAGGAGACGCCCACCCTCGTCTCGCCGGCCAACGTCGCGATGCTCGACTTCGGCGACCCCGTCGAGGCGGTCAACCGCGTGTCGGCGGAGCTCACCGACGGCGACGCCGCGAACGGCGAGGCCGACGTGATCGTCGCGAACTACCACGAGGGCGCGGGAGCCGGCACGCCGGACGGCTCGACCCTCGAGGAGGAGCTCGCCGAGGACAGCGCGTTCACGGACATCGTGACGAAGACCTCGGCCGAGGTCGACGTCATCTTCACGGGACACACGCACAAGCAGTACGCGTGGGAAGCGCCGATCCCCGGCGTCGAGGGCAAGACGCGGCCGGTCCTCCAGACCGGCAGCTACGGCGAGTTCGTCGGCAACATCGTGCTCACCCTCGAGGGTGAGACGGGAGACGTTCTGGACTACAC
>CAKTZW010000481.1 GCA_934636065.1 uncultured Labedella sp. | reverse complement strand
GGCTACGTGCACCATCTCCGTTTTCATGTAGTGGGGAGGAGGGGGGTCCCGGTGGCGCGCTCGCTCTCCGACCAGATCGCGGCGGCGAGGGCACGGTCGCGCACGACCCGTGCGGGCGTCACGCGGACGGGACGGCCCTTCACGACCAGACGGGGACCGAAGGAGTCGCCTCCGTCGGCAGCCGGGTCGACGGCGGCGCGCACCGTCGGCCAGGCTCCGCGGTCCTTGCCCTGCGTGAACGGCGCCTGCAGATTGTCGACGAAGCGCTGCATCGCACCGGGCTCGTTCACTCCCCGCACGATCGGCGTGCGTCCCGTGATCGAGTACCCGGGGTGCGCCACGAGGGCGCGGGTTCCGAGCCCGCGCTCCCGCAGCCGACGGTCGAGTTCGAGCCCGAACGACCACGCCATGATCTTCGACTGCGCGTAGGCGCGCCATCCCGTGTAGCGGCGCTCGACCTGCAGATCGTCGACGTCGAAGCGGATGAGCCGCGTCGCGACACTTCCGAGTGTCACGACGCGGGCGCCGGGGTTTCGCTCGAGGGTCTCGAGCACGCCGGCGACGAGGGCGACGTGCCCGAAATGATTGGTGGCGCCCACGAGCTCGATGCCATCTGAGGTCACGGTGCGTCGCCTCGGCGGATGGACGACCCCCGCGTTCGTGATGAGGACGTCGATCCGCTCGAGCGTCGACAGCTCACGGGCCGCCTCGCGGACGGACGAGAGGTCGGCGGTGTCGAGCCGCACGACGTCGACGAGCGCGCCCGGGACGGCGCGTCGGATCGCGGCTCGCGCGCCGTCGGCCCGCTCCCCGTTCCGACACGCGAGCACGACATGGGCACCCGCTCGAGCGAGCTTCAGCGACGTGAAGAAACCGAGTCCCGCGTTCGCGCCCGTGATGACGATCGTCCGGCCGACCTGGGTCGGCGGGCGGTCCGGATCCCAGTCGAGCGACCGCGGCATGGTCAGGCGCGCTCCGACGCGATCCGCTCGTGGTGGTGGATCACCTCGGCGACCACGAACGAGAACCACTTCTCGGCGAACGCGGGGTCGAGTTCGCTCTCCTCGGCGAGCGCCCGGAGCCTCTCGACCTGCTGTGACTCCCGAGAAGGATCCGCCGCCGGAAGACCGTGCACCGCCTTGAGGTGGCCGACCTCCTGCGTGCACTTGAAGCGTTCGGCCAGCAGATGGACGAGCGCCGCGTCGATGTTGTCGATGCTCTTGCGCAAGCGATTGAGCTGGGCTGTGACGTCGCTATCCGGCATACCGAAACCCTATCCGCCACCGCACCGCCCCACCCAGACAGCTACACCCGTTCGAGGGCGCCACCTGCAGGTGGCGCCCTCGATACCGAGCTGCCGCCCTCGGCGGCTCGTCCTCACGAGCCACCGAGGGCGGGTGGAGTCAACCGAGCGAGCGCTCGGGGTGTGCCAGCACGTTCGCGAGAAACGGCCGGGTCGCGACGAGCGAGAGCCGCACGAGCCCAGCACGAAGCATGCGGCGATCACGGCGAGCGACATCGGCGCGACGATGAGCGTCCACCCCACGAGGGGGAACACGAGAAGCGCACCGAGCGCCGCCGACGTGACCGCGACGAAGCCGAGCGGGACCATGACGGATCGGACCCTGGCCTTGTCCATCGTCGCGGGCGGCATGCCCACGCGGTCGAGGCTCACGTACAG
This sequence comes from uncultured Labedella sp., assembly GCA_934636065.1. Lineage (GTDB taxonomy): Bacteria > Actinomycetota > Actinomycetes > Actinomycetales > Microbacteriaceae > Labedella. The sequence goes on along the minus strand of CAKTZW010000481.1, from coordinate 871 downwards.
CTCGCGCCGGTCGAGGACCGCAGCGGCCTGCCCCACGCCGACGGAGCACGCGACCATCGTGAAGGACGCGATGAGGGTGATGAGGATGCCGGTGCGGATGTCGGCCACGAGGAGGGCCTCCTCCCCCGTCCCGCCGATCGTCTCGAGGAACGCGGTACCGGAGCCGGCCACGACCGCGACGAAGCTCGTCATCGCGACGCCGCCGACGAGCCGCCATGCGGCCTTCGGGGACTCGAGGATGCCGCGGGCGGAGATGAGCTGGTCGGCGGTGCGGGCCCGGCGGAGGCGGATGCGACCGAACACGGACATCGCGAACGGCCCGACGAGGCCGAGCACGGCGACGACCACACCGAAGGCCGCGACGAGCGCACCCACCATCACGGCGATCTCGGTGATCAGGCCGAGGCTGTTGAGGACACCGAACGCGACGACGACGATGACGCCGCCGACGAGGAGCCGCACCCACGAGGTGTGCGGCGCCTTCTGCTTCAACCGGACACCGAGCGGGGAGACCACAACGGACCGGAGACCGACGACCGAGCTGACCGCGGCGAGGAGCGCGACACCAACGATGACGCCGAGGACGACGAGCGGACCCGCCCAGATCGCCGTCGGACCGATGGGGGCGCCGTTGAACGGGATGAGACCGACGAGCGGCATGCTGAGCGCGTACAGGGCCACGCCGCCGACAGCGCCCACGATCGCGAGGGCCGTGGACTCCACGACCGTGACGAGCGTGACCGTCGCCGTCGTCGCACCGAGCAGCCGCAGCGTCGCAAGCCGGTCGTCCCGGCGACGGGCCGACAGTCGCGCGGCGGCGCCGCCGAGGGTCGCGAGCGGCACGACGAGGAGCGCGAGGGCGAGGAGGCTG
>CAKTZW010000480.1 GCA_934636065.1 uncultured Labedella sp. | reverse complement strand
CGTTCGTGTCGTCCACCGCCTCGACGAGCGAGCGCAGGGGATCGCGCAGGAGGAACCTGCGGCTGCCGCTCGTGACGAGCGTGCCGTCCCGTCGGACCGCCGGCACGGGCTGGTATCCGGCGTCGAGCCAACGGATCTCGAGCTTGCCCGCCGGATCCGCCACGGGACGCCCGGACGAGATGCTGAGGCGGTAGGGGCACGGGTCGGGCAGCCCGATCTCCGCGAGGTCGCGTGCGGACACCTCCCACCGCGCGATCGCGTCGTCGGGCACGTGCAGCGTCTCGCCCGCCACCTTGATGCCCGGGAGCCGGGTCAGGCCACGCAGGAGCACGATCGCCTGGTCGTCGCCGCCGCTCTCTTCCCATCCCCCGGCCGGGACGGGACGTCCCCGCCCCAAGCCGAGGAACCCCGGTACCGAACAGGCGAAGCGCCAACCTCCGTCGGCGCGCTCCGCGCTCACCGTCGCCGGCCTAGCCACGCGAGCGTCCTCCCGCGTCCACGCGCCTGACCCCGGTCTCCGCCTCGATGAAGTCGGCGATCTTGGTTTGCCAACCCATGTGGTGCGTGGCGTCGTGGTCGCTCCGGTCCATCATGGCGTCCCGGTCGTAGGGGCGGGCGAAGTCGTAGAACGGCGGAACCGCCTTGGATCCCTGCTTCCAGAACAGCGCCCTGCCGTTCTTGTTGACCTCGAAGATGGTCAGGCGGTCGCCGGATGGACCCGCCAGCTCGAGCAGGACGCCGCAGTGGTCCCGCTGCTGGCTCTCCAGATGGCCGTACCGTTCCTTCAACCGATCCGCGAACGGTTCCGCCCGCGGCGCGCACAGCAGGAAAGCCCGGCGGATGGACGGAAGATACCCCCTCCAGAACTTCGCCCGCTCCTCCGCCATGTCCTGACGGTCGGTCTTGAGCTGCTCGATGACGCGAAAGAGGTTCTCGAGGGTGCGGGCCGTCAGCCAACCCTCGACCTCGTGGCGGACGTCGTCGGGGACGCCCCGCCAGACGGCAGGAGACGCGCGCGGGTCGTCGAGAAGGGACAGGACGAGTTCGAGGGCGGCGTCGACGTTCCCGGAACTACTGCGCCCCCAGGCGACCAGTCCCGCGACCAGCGAGATCCTTGCCCTCGAGCGCAGCGCGGCCGATCCCCGGCTCGCGTCGAGGCCCCGCTCGCCGACGAGGTCGAGGAGCTTGCGAAGCATCCGGCCGATGTCGGTGGCGTTCGCGTCGCCGCAGCGCCGACCGTACTGCTCCGCCACGGCCACGGCAAACCCCGAACCGCGAAGGACCGAGCGGGACCGCACGTCCCTCTCCACCTCGTCGACGAACGAGGCGTCGCCGGACAGCAGTTCGCGGGCGATCTCGACGGGTGCCTCCGGCGCGTGCAGGCGACGGCTGGCGAAGGCCTTTCCGAACGAGCCGTAGGTGACGCCTGCCCGCAGGGCCAACCAGCGACCGACCTCACCCGTCGCCGGACGGTCGGGATCGAAGTTCCGCAGATAGCTCATCGCGACCCGCGTGACGCCGACGCGGCCGGCCCACTCCCTCTCGGCCCAGTCGAGCCAGCGCTGCACGTCGCGTTCCCCGGCACGCCACCCCTCCATTTCACCCCAAAGGAGTTCGACGGCTGCCTTGCGCTCGCGCGGGGTCAAGGCATCGAGGTTCCCGCCGGACCCGACCAGCTTCCCGGCAGCGGCCGCGACGACGGAGGTGGGCACCAACGGCCTGCCTTCCGCCGCGCCGTACCGCTCCGCCAACCTCCGCGCGACCTTCGCGATCCGCGACCGCGAGTTCACCTTCAGGAGGCTGCCGACCCGGATTACGGGGAACTCGGGACGGACCGGACTATCGAAGATCGCCATCGATCGCGTCCAGCCGTTGGTTGATGTCGCGGATCGTGGTCCGCACCTCGTTCTCGTCGACCGACATGATCAGGCGGATCTCGATGCGGCGGTCCCGTTCCCGGACGACGTCGGCTAGGCGTCCCTCCGGCGGCACGTCCCTCGCGGACGGTCGCGTGTCGGAGTAACCGCTGACGCCGAGCAGGGCCTGTCCCTCGTCGTTGCGCATCTCCGAGATCCGCGGGTCGGACTCGCGGATGACGCGGAACGCCTCGATCGCCCGCGCGGCCGACAGGTCCCAGTTGTTGCGGAAGCGGTCGATGGTGTTGCGGAACGCGGCAGCGTCGGTATGGCCCTCCACGTAGACCGCGCTCAGGACGCCGACGCCGCCATCGTCGGGCGGGCAGGACGCCGGGCGCCCGGACTGCGCGAGGTAGCACGGCACGATGTCGGCGAGCGCCACGCCGAGCTCGCGGATGATCGCGGTGCCCTCGGGGGTCGGGTCGGCCTTGGCGGACGCGAACAGGAGCGTGCTCGGCAACCTGAGCGTTCCCTCCGCTTGGTCGATCTCCACGGAGATCTTGCTGCTCGCAAGACGGCTCCGGACCTGGTCCAGGATATCGGTGCGGCGGGCGTCCGCCTCGGCCAGCCGCCCGAGGACGGGCATCACACCGGAGTCCCGCACGTAGCGCACGAAGGTTGCCAGCCTTTCCCTCGA
>CAKTZW010000479.1 GCA_934636065.1 uncultured Labedella sp. | reverse complement strand
CATCACTCGTCTCCGTTCGAGGCGTTGGCGGCGACGTCGGCGGCGATCGCCTCCGCGACGGTGGTGAGCTCGGCGACCGATCCCGTTCCGAAGACGGCGACCGTGCTCGACCCGGCTTCCGTCGCGAGGGCGTACTGCACGTTGCCGACGTCCTCGGTCGATTCGCGGTTGTCGTAGACCGTCCATTCGAGCCCGCCGATCGTCGTGACCGACGAGGCGACGGACCGGTTCAGCTGCGTGGCGAGCCACGTCGGGTCGGCGTCGAAGCCCTGGACGACGCCGGCGAACTCGTCGCTCGGCGTGACGAAGCCGATGTTCCAGGAGGTGACGCCCCCGGTTCCGGTGGAGCGGAGCTCGGCGTAGTTGCTCGTCCAGCCCTCGGGCAGGTCCGGAACGGCGAGGCTCTCGGTGCGCGACTGCTGGGCCTCCGCCGCGACGCTGCGCCAGTCGACCGAGCGATCGAGCGGCTGGTCGGAGCGGGGGACCACGAGCACGATGAGGATGACGACGCCGACTGTCGCGATGAGGGAGAGGACCAGGTTGTGGACGGTCTGGCGTGCCCGGTGGTTGCGCGAGTTCTCCGCCTTCCGGGCGGCCGTCTCCTCGGGAGTCTCCGGGCGGCCGAGCTCCGCGACGACGCGCGGAGGCCGTGGCGCGCGCGCCACGGGACCGGGCCGGTCGGCGTTCACGCCTCGTCCGACGGGGCCGCAGCGCGCGCGGCGTCGAGGCGCTTCTTCGCTCCGATGAGCCACTCCTCGCACCGGCGTGCCAGGGCCTCGCCGCGCTCCCAGAGGGCGAGCGACTGCTCGAGGGTCGGGGCGCCCTGCTCGAGCTCGGACACCACGCGGACGAGCTCGTCACGGGCCTCTTCGTAGCTCAGGGTCGCGACATCGGTGGGCGTGGTCATGGTCTCCATTCTATCGAGGGGCTGCGGCGTCTCAGCGGTCGCTCGGGCCGGTCGAGACCGCGCCGAAGGCACCGTCGACTGTCGTGACGCGGACCTCGGCGCCCGACGGAGCCTCAGAGGCGGAGCGGACGATCGCGCCGTCGGCGGTCTGCGCGATCGCGTAGCCGCGGGCAAGAGTGCGCCCAGGCGAGAGGGCGCGGAGCCGGGCGGTCGACTCGGCGACGTGCCGTTCCTCGTGCTGGATGACGCGCTCGGTCAGCTCGACGCCGCGGGCGACGTAGCGCGTGAGGTCCTCGGCGCGACGGTCGACGATCCAGTGCGGGTCGGCGAGCACGGGGCGCGAGCGTAGGCCCTCCATCCGGTGCATCTCCGTGCTGAGCAGGGAGCTCACGCGCATCGCGATGCGGCCGCGGAGCTGCGCGACGATCGCGGACTGCTCGGAGACATCGGGGACGACGCGCTTCGCGGCGTCGGTCGGTGTGGAGGCGCGCAGGTCCGCGACGTCGTCGAGCAGCGGGCGGTCGGCCTCGTGCCCGATCGCCGAGACGATGGGCGTCGAGGCAGCCGCGGCCGCACGGACGACGCGTTCGTCGCTGAAGCCGAGGAGGTTCTGGAAGTCGCCTCCGCCTCGAGCGACGATGATGACGTCGACCTCCGGGTCGGCGTCCAACCGCTCAAGGGCCCGGACGACCTCGACGACGGTGCGGTCGCCCTGGACGGCGGCGTGCACGATGCGGAAGTCGACGTGCGGCCAGCGCAACTGGGCGTTGCGGAGCACGTCCTTCTCCGCGTCGGAGTCCTGACCCGTGACGAGGCCGATGCGGTGGGGAAGGAACGGGAGCGGCTTCTTCCGGGACGCGTCGAAGAGTCCTTCGGCCGCCAGTTGCGCGCGCAGCTTCTCGAGCCGTTCGAGCAGGTCCCCGAGACCGACGTGCTTCATCGTGAGCACCTGCATCGTGAGGCTGCCGCCCTTGACCCAGTAGTTCGCCTTCATGAGGACGACGACGTGGTCGCCCTGCTTCAGGTCCGCGGGGATCTTCGCGCGGACGGACGACCAGACCGTGAAGCCCACGGTCGCGTCGGCGTCGAGGTCCTTGAGCTTGCCGTAGACGTTGCCGCCCGACACGCCCCATTGCGTGATCTGGCCCTCGACCCAGATGGTGCCGAGCCGGTCGATGTAGTCGCGGAGCTTCGCGCCGAGGAGGGCGACGGGCCACGGCGACTCGGGGGTCGCTGGGCCGCGTTCGCCCACCGGCGCCGCGGACTCGCCCCCGGGGAACCGGGGTGTCCGTGCTTCGCTCACGCGTGCGCCGCCTCTCTCAGCCGACGCGCGACGGCGCCGACGTAGAATCGAATGGTGACCGCGACGACGATCGGACTGCCGACCCCCCGCATGCCGAGTCCACGCGGTCGACTCCAGGATACCGTGACCGCGGACGGCGGTCGGGTGCTGCTCGCGGCGCCCCGTGGATACTGCGCGGGTGTGGACAGAGCGGTCGTCGCGGTCGAGAAGGCGCTCGAGCGGTACGGCGCGCCGGTGTACGTCCGCAAGCAGATCGTGCACAACCTGCATGTCGTCCAGGACCTCGAATCGAAGGGCGCGGTCTTCGTCGAGGAGGTCGACGCCGTTCCGCCCGGTGCTCACG
>CAKTZW010000478.1 GCA_934636065.1 uncultured Labedella sp. | reverse complement strand
GTCGAGCGCGTCGACCGCCTCGTGACCGCTGCCGCCGGTCACCTCGTCCAGATCACGATCGCGCCGGAGCGACCCGGCGCGATCGCCGCCGTCTCGGCGCTGCGCGAACGCGGCGTCACGGTCGCGATCGGTCACACGACGTCCGGCTTCGAGGAAGCACGCGCCGTGTTCGCCGCGGGAGCGACGCTGCTCACACACGCGTTCAACGCGATGCCGGGCATCCACCATCGCGCCCCCGGGCCCGTCGTCGCCGCCATGTCGGAGCCGTCGGTGGTGCTCGAGCTCATCGCGGACGGGGTGCACGTGGCACCGGCCGTGCTCGCCCTCGCGTTCGCCGGGGCGCCCGGCCGCATCGCCCTCGTGACCGACGCCATGGCCGCGGCCGGGGTCGGCGACGGCGAGTACGAGCTCGGTGGCCTGGCGGTCACCGTCGACGCCGGGATCGCGCGACTGACCGGCTCCGACGTGATCGCCGGTTCCACGCTGACGCTCGACGCCGCGCTCCGGACCGTCGTCGCGGCGGGAGTCCCGCTCCCGGACGCCGTGCGCGCTCTCACCCGCACTCCCGCCCGGGCGATCGGCCGGCCCGAGTTCGGCACGCTGGACGTCGGCGCCGTCGCCGACGCCGTCCTCCTCACCGCGGACCTCGTCGTCGACGAGGTGTGGGTGGCCGGGGAGAGCGCCCGCTAACGCTCCGCGTCGGCCCGGCCCGGGGGCCCGTCCCCCGGCGACGTGCCGCCGGCCGCGTCGTCTCCGCCGACAGCGCGGGCGTCGGCGCGCGACACCGCGTCGGCGAGCTCGTCGGTCACGAGGAGGTCGCGTCGGAGGTGATCGCCGCGATAGGCCGCACGACCGACCATGTGGGCCGAGATCGGGGCGGTGAGGCCCTGGAAGAACAGGATGGCGATGGCCAGGGCGACCGTCGCGATGCTGAGGTTCGACACCGCGACGTCGATGACGATGAGCCCGAGTCCGAGGATCTGCGGCTTCGTCGCGGCGTGCAGTCGCGAGAGCACGTCGGGGAATCGCAACAGTCCGATGCCGGCAGCCCCGCACAGGAATGCCGCCACGACGATGAACGTCGCGGTGACGGCCTCGCTCCACTCGGCGCTCATGTCGAGTCCTGCTTCGCCATGAAGCGGGCGACGCTCACCGAGCCGACGATGCCGAACATCCCGAGCACGAGCATGACGGGCAACGTGTCGGTGTGGTGGTTCACCGCCATCTCGGCGCCGAGAACGCACATGATCGTCACGACGAGCACGTCGGACGCGATGACGCGATCGAGCAGACTGGGGCCGGTGACGATGCGGTAGACGGCCGCGAGCGAGCCGATCCCGAACATGATGCCGGCGGCGATGAGGGCGATCTGCATCAGCGGGTTCCTTCCGATCCGGGCGGGGACGGGTCCGGCGGCTCGGCGGTGCCGCGGACGAGGGCGAGGTCGTGCGCGGATCCGAAGCCGCGGACGATGCGCTCCTCGGTCGCGAGCACGCGCTCACGCGCCACCTCGACGTCGCGGGCGTCGTCCGTGTCGAGGACGTGCAGGTAGAGGATCGACTCGCCGCGGTCGAGGTCGACGACGATCGATCCGGGGACCAGCGAGAGCGACTCGGCGACCCACATCGTGATGAGGTCGGAGCGGGTGCGCAGCTGCACGGCCACGATCGCGTTGTGCGGGACCCGGCCGCGTCGGAGCACGATCCACGCGACCTGGAACGAGGCGATCAGGATGTCGATCGCGAGCCGCGCGAAGAAGTACGCCGTCCTGGCCGGGTCGAGACGGCGCGAGAACTGGATGGCGGGCAGGTAGAACACGAGCGTGACGACGGTCGCGACCGCCACGGCCGTGAGGAGGGAGAGGACGGTGAACTGCCCCCAGAGCATCGTCCAGAGCAGCACGAGTCCGATGAAGAGGAGGGCGCGGCTGCCGAAGGTCGCGTGTTCGCGCTGCTGCATCACTGCTCCTCCCCCGGGAAGACGGCTCCGACGTACGACGACGGGTCTTCGATGTTCACGGCGGCGCGTTCGGCGAGGGCGAAGAGCGGGCCGGCGAACACGGTGAGGGCGACGGTCAGGACGACGAGCCCCGCGGTCGCGGACACCATGAGCGGCGAGACCGTCTTGAGCGCGACGCGTCCGTCGTCCTCGGGGTTCTCGCTGAGCGAGGCGAGCAGCGACGAGGAGTACCCCTCCACCTCACGACGCCGGCGCCAGAACGCCATGTTCCAGACGCGGGCGAGCGCGTAGAGCGTCACGAGCGATGTCGCCGCCCCGGCCGCGATGACGACGTAGTCGAAGGCGGTGCCGGACTCGACGCCGGCACGGAAGAGCCCGACCTTGCCGAGGAAGCCGGAGAAGGGCGGGATGCCGCCGAGGTTCAACGCCCCGATGAAGTAGAGCACCGCGACGATCGGGGCCGCCGTGAGGAGGCCGCTGAGTCGACTGATCGACGTCGAACCTCCGACGCGTTCGATGAGACCCGCGACGAGGAAGAGCGCCGTCTGCACGACGATGTGGTGCACGACGTAGTAGATCGTCGAGGTCGTCGCGGCCTCGGAGCCGATGGCGATGCCGA
>CAKTZW010000477.1 GCA_934636065.1 uncultured Labedella sp. | reverse complement strand
GATGACATCTTGATAACGATTGTGCAACGACGTCTCGAGATCCCCTCGAACGTCCGATATGCGGAACGGCCCGCCCCCCGAAGGGGGCGGGCCGTTCCGTCGGATCCCGCGATCAGGCCTCGGCGGATGCCTCGGAAGGAGCGGCCTCCGAGCCCTCCTCCTCGGCGATGACCGGAGCCAGCGACAGCTTGCCGCGGTCGTCGATCTTCGTGATCTCCACGAGGATCTTCTGGCCGACGCCCAGCACGTCCTCGACGTTCTCGACGCGCTTGCCGCCCGCGAGCTTGCGCACCTCGGAGATGTGCAGCAGTCCGTCCTTGCCCGGGAGCAAGGAGACGAAGGCGCCGAAGGTCGCGATCTTCACGACGGTTCCGAGGAACTGCTCGCCCACCTCGGGGTTGGTCGGGTTGGCGATGGCGTTCACCTGGGCACGGGCCGCCTCGGCCGAGGGGCCGTCGACTGCGCCGATGTAGACGGTGCCGTCCTCCTCGATGGAGATGTCGGCGCCGGTCTCGTCCTGGATCGCGTTGATCGTCTTGCCCTTCGGGCCGATCAGCTCGCCGATCTTGTCGACGGGGATCTGGACGCTGATGACGCGCGGAGCGGTCGGCGCCATCTCGTCGGGCTGATCGATCGCCGCATTCAGCACGGAGAGGATCGTCATGCGGGCTTCCTTCGCCTGCGTGAGCGCGGCGGCGAGCACCGAGGCGGGGATGCCGTCGAGCTTCGTGTCGAGCTGGATCGCCGTGACGAACTCGGCTGTTCCGGCGACCTTGAAGTCCATGTCGCCGAGAGCGTCCTCCGCACCCAGGATGTCGGTGAGCGCCGCGTAACGCGTCTGGCCGTCGACGGTGTCGGACACGAGACCCATGGCGATTCCCGCGACCGGTGCGCGCAGGGGCACACCGGCGTTGAGGAGCGACAGGGTCGATGCGCAGACGGAGCCCATCGAGGTCGAGCCGTTCGAGCCGAGGGCCTCGGAGACCTGACGGATCGCGTACGGGAACTCCTCACGAGCCGGGAGCACCGGAACGAGGGCGCGCTCGGCGAGGAAGCCGTGCCCGATCTCGCGACGCTTCGGGCTTCCCACACGACCGGTCTCACCGGTCGAGTAGGGCGGGAAGTTGTAGTGGTGCAGGTACCGCTTCGACGTCACGGGGGAGAGCGAATCGATCTGCTGCTCCATCTTGAGCATGTTGAGCGTCGTGACGCCGAGGATCTGCGTCTCGCCGCGCTGGAAGATGGCGGAGCCGTGCACGCGCGGGATCACCTGGACCTCGGCGTCGAGCGGACGGATGTCGGCGAGGCCACGACCATCGATGCGGACACCCTCCGTGAGGATGCGACCACGGACGATCTTCTTGGTGACGGCCTTGTACGCCGCGCTGACCTGCGGCGGCACGTCGCCGCCGAGCTCGCCGGCGTCGACCTTCTCCTGGATCTGCGCCTTCACGCGCTCCTTGAGGGCGTCGTCGGCGTTCTGGCGCTCGGTCTTGTCGGCGATCTGGTAGATGCCCACGAGCTCCTCGTGCGCGAGGGCGTCGACCGCCGCGAACGCCTCGTCGCTGTACGGCAGGAACACCGGGTACTCGCGAACCTCCTTGGCGCTCTGCGCGGCGAGCTCGGCCTGGGCCTTCACGAGCTGCGTGATGAAGGGCTTCGAGGCCTCGAGGCCCTCGGCCACGACGGCCTCGTTCGGCTTGGTGGCGCCGCCCTGGATGAGGCTCCAGCTGTGCTCGGTCGCCTCGGCCTCGACCATCATGATCGCGACGTCCTCGTTGCCGTTCTCGTCGGTCACGACACGGCCGGCGACGATGATGTCGAAGACGGCGTCCTCGAGCTGAGCAGCGGTCGGGAACGCGACCCACTGGTCGCCGATCAGGGCGAGGCGCACGCCGGCGATCGGGCCGGAGAACGGAAGACCCGAGATCTGCGTGGACGCGGAGGCCGCGTTGATCGCGAGCGCGTCGTAGAACTCGCCGGGAGCGATCGAGAGGACCGTGATGACGATCTGGACCTCATTGCGGAGTCCGTCGACGAACGACGGGCGCAGCGGGCGGTCGATCAGGCGGCAGACGAGGATCGCCTCCGTCGAGGGGCGTCCCTCGCGGCGGAAGAACGAGCCGGGGATCTTGCCTGCGGCGTAGCTGCGCTCCTCGACGTCCACCGTGAGGGGGAAGAAGTCGAAGCCGTCGCGCGGGTGCTTTCCGGCACTCGTCGCCGAGAGGAGCATGGTGTCCTCGTCGAGGTACGCCGCGACGGCGCCCTGAGCCTGCTGCGCGAGTCGCCCGGCTTCGAACCGGATCGTGCGCGTACCGAACTTGCCGTTGTCGAGCACGGCTTCGGCGAATTTGATTTCGGGACCTTCCATTGAGGTCTTCTCTCCTTCGTTCACCGGCGCCCGCCGACGAGTGACGTCGGCGGGCACCTCTGACGCGAAGCAGGAACAGGCAGTACATCCTCAGGCTGCTCAGCCTGGCTGATCTCCAGTAGAAGGCCGCCGTTCGCACCCCGGGAATCGCTTCACCGAGGAGGACGGAAATCCACCACCGAGGACCAGCTTCCTGCCGGGCCTGCTC
>CAKTZW010000476.1 GCA_934636065.1 uncultured Labedella sp. | reverse complement strand
TCGGCTCGCTCGCCGTCCTGCCCGCCGTTCTCCTGGTGCTCGCGTTCATGGCCTACCCGGTCGGCTACGCCCTGTGGATCTCGCTCCACCGCTCGAACGGCGTCCGGTACGAGTGGCTGGGACTCGGCAACTACATCGACCTGCTCGCGGACCCGCTGCTGCACCAGGTCTTCCTCACCAACCTCCTCTTCCTCGTCTCGGTGCCTCTCGTCATCTTCACGGCGCTCATCTGCGCCGTGCTGCTCCACGAGCGCATCCGCGGCTGGAAGTTCTTCCGCGTGCTCTTCTTCGTTCCGAACGTGCTGTCGACGGCCGTCGTCGGCCTCATGTTCAAGACGCTGTTCTCCTACCGGGGCCCGATCAACGCCGCGATCGTGGCGACCGGCGGGCAGCCCATCGATTTCTTCAGCCAGGCCGGCACGTCGATCTTCGTCATCGTGATGGCGCTCGTCTGGTCGGGCTTCGGATACCAGACCCTGATCCTGCTGTCGGGGCTCAGCTCCCTCAACCCGGAGATGCTCGAGGCGGCCACGGTCGACGGCGCCGGCTGGTGGAAGCGGCTCTGGTACATCACGCTGCCGAACATCCGCGGCGTGCTCGCCCTCGTGACGATCCTCAACGTGCTCTACACGTTCACGTCGCTCTTCGGCTTCATCTTCGTGATGACCGCCGGCGGGCCCGGCTACGACACCACCACCCTCGACTACCTCATCTACACGCTCGCGTTCTCGTCGTCGAACCTCGGGCAGGGCGCCGCGCTCGCGGTGCTCGTCTTCCTGCTCATCGGCGGCCTGACGCTCGTGCAGCTGCGGGTTTTCCGCCTGTCGGACGGAGACGACTCATGAGCGAGACGAGCTCGACCCTCTCGAAGCGTTCCCGGACGCCGATCTTCCTCGCCCTCTGCCTCGTGGCGGTGTCGATCGCGTTCCCGGTCGTCTACATCGGGGCGTCGGCGTTCCGCAGCAAGGCCGACTACCTGCTGAACCCGTTCGGACTGCCGGAGTCGTTCACCCTCGAGAACTTCGTGGCGCTGTGGAACAACTACGGCATCGGCCGCGCGCTCGGCAACAGCGTCACGGTGATCGCTGTCGCCCTCACCCTGCAGCTGCTCATCGCGGGCCTCGCGGGCTACGCGATGGCCAAGCTCCCCGTGCCGGGTGCGAAGTACATCCGCGCGGGCTTCGTGCTCGTCATGCTCGTGCCGGGACAGGTGCTCATCATCCCGACGTACCTGCTGCTGTCCAACCTCGGCCTCGTCGGGAGCCTCCAGGGACTCATGCTGGTGTACATCGCGACGGGGCTGCCGTTCGCGGTGTTCTTCCTGTCCGTGACATTCCGGACCCTCGACGCCAACGTGCTCGAGGCGGCCCGCATCGACGGGGCCGGATTCTGGCGGACCTTCCTCTCCGTCGCCGTGCCGATGGGCATCCCCGGCATCGCGACGCTCGCCGTGCTGCAGTTCCTCGCGATGTGGAACGAGCTCCTGTTCGCCTACATCCTGCTGCCGAACGATCAACTGCGGCTGCTCACGCCGGCTCTCGCGCAGATCGGAGGGCGCTTCACGAGCGACCAGACCCTCGTCGCGGCCGGCCTCATCATCAGCTCGCTGCCTCCCCTGATCCTGCTCGCGATCGCGTCGCGCTACGTGATGAGCGGTCTCGGCGCGAGCCTCGGGCGATGACGGCCCTGCCGGTGACGGGCGCGTCCCTCGAGGTCGACGGCCGTCCCGTCCTCCGTCCTCTCTCCTCCGTCGCGCCGGCCGGAGTGGAGCACCACCGTCGGATGACGGAACGCGGGACCGACGGTCGCGTCTGGGAGTTCGGCCTCGAGCTGCGCGCGAGCGGGCCCGTCGCCCTCTCGACCCTCGACGCCCTCCGCGCCCGACTCGACCTGGACGACGACGCCGCGTGGCGGGCGTCCTGGTTCACGTCGTCCTGGGGAGGGGAGTTCACCCCCGTCGACGTGGAACTCGAACTCCCCCTGCGACTCGCCGTGGCGGCGGGTCGCTCCTCGCACGGCACCCACCCGTGGCTCGCGCTCAGCCGACCCGGCGCAGCGATCGTCGTGAGTCCCGCGTGGAGCGGGAACTGGCACATCTCGATCGACCCACACGGTCTGCTCACGGCCGGAATCCCGCCCGAGGGGTTCCGGACCGTCGTCACGCCGGAGGCGCCGGTCGTCGCACCGAGTGTCTTCGTCGCGGTCGGTCGCGACGTCGACGACGCGGCGGCCGCCCTCGCGCGGGCCGTCGCCCGCGACGTCGTCCCCCGGTCGCGTGCGTCCGACGCCGTCCCCGTGGAGTGGAACCACTGGTGGCCGTACGAGGACGCAGACATCACGGAGGACGTGTTCCTGGCGAACGCCGACGTCGCCGCCCGACTCGGCGTCGAGACGGTGACCCTCGACGCCGGGTGGTTCGGACGCGCCGACGCCGGCAGCGACTGGCAACGGGAACGCGGCGACTGGGACGAGGTGAACGCGGAGCGCTTCCCGTCCGGGCTCGCCGCGCTCGGAGACGCGGTGCGTTCGCGCAGGGTCGAGCTCGGCGTGTGGGTCGAGGCCGAGGCGGTCGGAGCATCCGCTCG
>CAKTZW010000475.1 GCA_934636065.1 uncultured Labedella sp. | reverse complement strand
ACGTCGCGGCCTTCGACGACGTCTGAGCGCGGCCGAAGGCGAGCGGTTCGAGGACGGCGACGAGTTCGTCGTCGCCCGTCGGACGCTCGACCTTGAACGCACCGCTGTCGAAGCGCGAGTCGTCGTGCGCGTTCCGCTCGGGCTCGACGGCGCGGAGCCGGGGGATGAGGCCGTTCGGCATCTCCCCCTGGCGGGAGAGGGTCATCGCCTCGGAGTTCTGCGGGGACAGCGTCTGGCGCTTCGGCTCGAACGTCCAGCGCGCGTCGTGGTCGACCTCACCGGAGGTGAAGGAGACCTTCACGATCCAGCCGTGCTCCGGGTCCTTCCAGCTCGTCCACCGCTCGCCCGTCGCGGAGAGCGACTCGAGGCGAGCGCGGATGGCCGCGCCGAAGGTGGCCTCCTCGCCATCCGCGGCCTCGACGGGAGCGATGACGGGGACGCTGAGCGCCTGACCGACGATATGCTCGCGCTCGGCGAGGACCGGGCGCTCGAAACGACGCACGTATTCGAGGGTCGCGCCCGTGAGCTCGGCGACCTCCTCGGCGGAGAGGCCCGATCGGATGTGGGCCTGGATGTCCTTCGGGCTGATGCGCGGGCCGGTGTTCTGCTCGAGGCGCGGAGGACGCACGTACGAGTGCAGCACCTCGTCGATGACGATGCGGTATCGCTCACCGTTCTCCGTCGCGGCGACGAGGGCCCCGTCTTCCACTCCGACGACCTTCAAATCCTGCATGTGCCTGCCTTCCAGGATCAGTTCCGGACGCCTCATACTCACACGGGATGACGCGGTTCCCGGGGAATACGGAGGGCGTGCCGGAAGTTGATCGGAAGGCGTCGTCGGAGGCGGTGACATCGGTTTGCTATTCGCAGTCGATTCATGCAGACTGACGCCGCGATTTCAGTGGATCAGACAGCAGATATGGACGGGTATGGCAACCGATTACGACGCCCCGCGGAAGACCGAAGACGACTCCGAGTCGATCGAGGCTCTCAAGGAGCGCGTTCCTGACAAGATGTCGGGCGCCGTCGATGTGGAGGACGCGGACAACCCCACCGGGTTCGACCTCCCGGGGGCGGACCTCTCCGACCTCGACCTCGACGTCGTCGTCCTCCCGCCGCAGGCCGACGAGTTCACGTGCGTGAGCTGCTTCCTGGTGAAGCACCGTTCGCAGTTCGACCACGAGACGAAGCTCGGCCCGATGTGCGCGGAGTGCGCCGCCTGACGTCACTCCCTCGAAACGACGACCCCGGTCAACTCGGAAACGAGTCGGTCGGGGTTTCTCGTTGAGACGAGCCAATACGGGGTGGGGTCCGACGGATCCGAGAGATCGACGCGGACGACGCCGTCGATGCCGCCGCGGAGGAGCAACCACGCCCGCGCATCGAGCTCCGGCCCGCGCTGCGCCATTGCCTCCGCTCCGTGGAACGCCGTCGCCCGGCCCACGAACTCGACCCCGATCCGCGCGCGCCCGGCGCGGAACGACTGCTCGGTGACCTCGATCGGCACGCCCGCCACCACATACAGCACCACGCACGCGATGTAGAGGACGACACCGACCGCGATGCCCACGCTCCACGACAGTGGAGCGAAGACGAGCGCGCTCGCGGGGAGGACGAGCAACGTCGCGATGAGGATCCACCGCGCCGGCCAGAGTCTTTCGCGATACCGCACCGCATCCATTTCGTTCGACGTTCTGCACTACCCTCGACACGTGACCGAAAGCGTTGACGTTCTCATTATCGCGCCGGAACCCCCGAGCTACGCGCACCCGGGTGACGCGGGGGCGGATCTCCGGTCGGCGGAAGCCGTCCGACTGGAGCCAGGGGAGCGGGCGCTCGTCGGAACGGGAGTGTCCATCGCGCTGCCGGACGGCTTCGCCGCCTTCGTCGTCCCGCGCAGCGGGCTCGCGGCGAAGCACGGCATCACGATCGTCAACTCGCCCGGCACGGTCGACGCGGGATACCGCGGCGAGATCAAGGTCACGCTGCTCAACACCGACGCGCGCGAACCGTACGAGATCGCCGAGGGCGACCGGATCGCGCAGCTGATCGTCATGCCGGTCACACGGGCGCGATTCGTCCCGGTGGAGAGCCTTCCGGGCAGTGCTCGGGGAGCCGGGGGATTCGGCTCGAGCGGATACGGCACGGAGACAGGAGTGACACGGTGAAGCGCAAGAAGAAGGCGACAGAGCTCGACGCCACCACGGTGGAGACGGTCGAGCCGACGGAGGACGTCGTCGACGAGATCGCGGCGTCCGAGGGGGAGCCGGATGCGGAACTCGACGCGAAGTCCGCGCCGGACGACCGTGCCGAGAACGGACCGTTCGATGAGACCGAGGCCAACGCCGTGCGTCCGTACATCGACCTGGGCGGGGTGAAGATCCTCCCGCGCGAGGGGCTGAACCTCCGCCTCGAGGTCGAGGAGAGCTCGAAGCGCATCGTCGCCGTCGGGCTCGACTACGCCGGCTCGACGCTGCAGGTGCAGCCGTTCGCCGCACCGCGCTCGACCGGACTGTGGCACGAGACCCGGACGCAGATCGTCGAGCAGATCACGCGGCAGGGCGGCACCGTCTCGGAGATCGACGGCCCGTTC
>CAKTZW010000474.1 GCA_934636065.1 uncultured Labedella sp. | reverse complement strand
CGGGGCTGCTCCCGGGGCGAGCAGCGCGCGGAACCCGGCCGAGGGAGCCGAGTCGTCGGATCCCGGCAGGGCGGGCATCGGCGGCGCCGCGACCCACTCGGCGGAGCGGTTCTGCGTGCGGTTCGGCGTCGGCACCTCGCCGCGGGTCTCGATGAGCCGGTCCACGGACGCGAGGAAGCGACGCTTCTCCCGGGAGAGGAGCGAGGCGTTGCGGTGGAGCTCGAAGACGGCCGACATGAAGTTGTCGTCGGAGGCGTTCTCCTCGAGCCGGCGGATGAGGTAGGAGATCGCGAACTCGAACTCGCGGGGGCTCACGACGGGCGTGTAGAGGAGGAGCTCCCCGACGGTGCGCCGGACCGCGTCGGCCTGGCCGGTCGCCATGCCGAGGAGCATCTCGAACTCGACGGCCGACGTGACGCCGCGACGCTCGGCGAGGAGCCACGCGAAGGCGATGTCGAAGAGGTTGTGCCCGGCGACGCCTACGCGGACCGCGTCGGTGTGCTCCGGGGTGAACGACCAGTCGAGCACGCGCTTGTAGTTCGTGTCCGCCTCGAGCTTGCTCGGGACGGTCGCCTGCTGCCAGCCGTGCACGACGGCGTCCACCGTCTCCATCGCGAGGTTCGCGCCCTTCACGAGCCGCACCTTGATCGGTGCGCCGCCCTGCGCCCGTCGCGTCTTCGACCAGGCCGTGAGCTCCTGCATCGCGGCGAGGGCGTCGGGGAGGTAGGCCTGGATGACGATGCCCGCCTCGAGGTTCCGCAGCTCGGGGTATTCGAGCACGCGGGTGAAGACCGCGATCGTGAGGTCGAGGTCGCGGTACTCCTCCATGTCGAGGTTGATGAACTTGCGCCCGCCCGCCTTCTCGGCGTCGGCCGCGAGGCGGTACAGCGGCAGGAGTCGCTCGACGACGCGCTCGACGGCCTCGTCGAACGACCACATCGACAGCTGGGCGGCGATCGCGGAGACCTTGATCGAGACGTAGTCGACGTCGTCGCGCGCGAGCAGGTCGCGGGTGCCCTCGTAGCGCTTCGCCGCCTCCTCCTGGCCGAGGACGGCCTCGCCGAGGAGGTTGAGGTTGAGGCGGGTGCCGTCCTGGCGCAGCTTGTCGATGGCCGGGCCGAGGCGCGCGGGCGTCGCGTCGACGACGAGGTGACCGACCATCGCGCGCAGCACACGGCGGGCGATCGGGATGACGACGCCGGGCACGATGGGAGCGAAGAAGCCGCCGACCTGGATCGCCGCCTTGAGGTACCAGGGCAGGAAGCCGGGCGTGAGCTTCGCGACCTTCTGCAGGTTGTATCCCGCGACGAAGAGCGACTCGGGCCGCATGACCCCGTCGACGAAGCCCACGGTGAAGGCCAGTCCGTTGGGGTCCTTGAGCACGCCGGCGAGCCGCTGCGCCGACGGGTCGACGGGCGCGTCGGCGCTCTCGGTGACCCAGCGTTCCGCGAGGATCGTGGCCTCCGTCGCGAGGGCGGTGAGGTCCTCGCGACCCGCTTCGGCGGACCGGTCGGGGGTCTGCTGGGGCAGTGACGTCGACATCGTTGGTGGATCCTCCCGGAGACGGCGGCTCGGCGGCCGCGTGAGTCCAGTGTGCGGGGCGCCATCGTTCGGGAAAAGTGCACGTTTCCGAACGGTTATCGTCAGTCTCGCCGAACTATAAGATGACGCCATGCTCGACATGCGGAGGTTGCGGCTTCTCCACGAACTGCACCTGCGCGGAACCCTCGCGGCGGTCGCGGAGGCGCTCAGCTACAGCCCGTCGTCGGTGTCGCAGCAGTTGGCGCTGCTCGAACGCGAGACCGGGGTCGAGTTGCTGCAGAAGAGCGGTCGCCGCGTCCTCCTCACTCCGCAGGGCGAGCTGCTCGCGGCGCGGGCGGCCCGCCTCCTCGACGAGTTGGAGCTCGCGGAGAGCGAGCTCGCCGCCTCTCTCGACGAGGTGACGGGGACGGTGCGGGTCGCCGTCTTCCAGTCGGCGGCCCATGCGGTCGTGCCGCCCGCGCTCGCACGGGTCGCGCGGGATGTCCCGGAGCTGCGCGTCGAGATCGTCGAGCGGGAGCCCGATGTCGGGCTCTTCGAGGTGTCCGCGCGCGACTTCGACCTCGTCATCGCGGAGCAGTACCCGGGGCACACCCGCGTGCTGCGGCCGGAGCTCGACCGCGAGCACCTGCTGACCGACGTCATCCGCCTCGCCGTGCCGCCGGACGGGCCGTGGGAGGTGCGGTCACTCGCCGACGCCGCGGGGCTTCCCTGGGTGCTCGAACCGCGCGGCACGGCGTCGCGCACCTGGTCGTTGCAGACGTGCCGCGCGGCCGGGTTCGAACCCGACGTGCGGTTCGAGACGGCCGACCTCGTCGCCCACATGCGCCTCATCCGATCGGGCGCCGCTGTCGGCTTCCTTCCGGACCTCGTGTGGGCCGGCGGGGCGGCGGACGTCGCTCTCGTCGACCTCGACGGCACTCCGCACCGTGAGGTGTTCTCGAGTGCGCGCCGATCGAGCGCCGGCCGCCCCGGCGTGCTCGCGGTGCGTTCGGCACTCCGCGACACGGTCGCCGCCTTCACCCCCTGACCGCGCCCCTACCCTCCCCTCCCC
>CAKTZW010000473.1 GCA_934636065.1 uncultured Labedella sp. | reverse complement strand
GGAACAGCCTGTCGGCGATCTCGCGATTGCTGAGACCCTCCGAGACGAGCGCCACGACCTGCCGCTCCCGCTCCGACAGCCGCGCGGCCGAGGGCGACCGGACCGCCGGCCCGGTGCGGCGCGACCTCGCGCCGTACTCCGCGAGCTGTCGACGCGCTTGCGCGACCCGGAGGGCGTTGCCGTCGCGGCCGTGCGCCTGCACGGCGTCCTCCTGAGCGCGACGTGCGAGCAGGTACGCACCGATCTCCGCGAACCCGCCGGCGATGCGTTCGAGCTCGCGGGCGTCACCGGCGTCACGAGCCGCGAGATGCTCCTCGAGCAACCGGCCGAGGGGGTTGTCGATCTCGGCGACGATGCGGGCCAGAGCGCGGCGCTCCTCGTTCGACCCGCCGCCGAAGATGAGCACGAGGTAGACGTCGATCGTGTGCAGAGCGGCCGAGTCGGCCGAGAGCTCCAGGAGGTCGCGCGCGAACGGCGTCGGGTCTCCGTCACCCGACTGGGCCGCCGTCACGTAGCGGGCGCGGGCGTAGAGGTGTCGCGTGAGGGGGCTGCGTTCGACGGCGAGGTCCTCGGCCTGACGGAGCGACGCCGCGGCGGCCCCCGTGTTGCCGAGCAGTGCGAGGACGAGCGCGTGCTCACAGTGCATGCCGCTGCGCCATCCCGTCGATTCCGCCGTCGTGAATCTCGACACCGCCGAGCGGTACTCGAGGTCCGATGCGCGCAGGTCGCCGCGGAAGAGGTCGGCGACGGCGCCGGCGTACCCGAGGAAGGCGAGCGCCGAGCCCTCCCGGCGCAACGACGTGCGGGAGAGGAACGACTCGACGTCGGCGAGCAGGTCGTTCACCCCGGTGCCGAGGTTGAACCGCAGCAGGGCTTCACCGGCGAGCGTGGTCACGTGGGCGATGTCGTCCGTGACGTCACCCGTGACCGGGTCGGTGTTGATGCGGCGGGCGGTGTCGAGGTAGTGGTACGCGTCGCCGGTCTCTCCGCGATACCCGAAGGCCGTGGCCGTCTCGACGGCCGCGCGGACCCGCGTCGCCAGCGAGCACGTCGTGTCCTGCACGATCTCCGCACCCAGGCGGATCACGTCGTCCCACTGCATGAACGCGAACGCGCCCTGCACGCGGGCGGCGCGGATCTCACCGCGGAGGAGCGGACCGGCGGACGGCCAGCGGGTCGCCGTCTCGTACAGCGTCGGGAGGTCGTCGTAGCGCGCCAGCCCGAACAGGAGGGCGCCCCACCATTGGAAGAGGCGGAACCCCTCGGCATCGCTCGTGAGGAGCGGGACCGCCCCCTCCAGGGCCTCGATGGCCTCGCTCTCGCGACGGAGACCCGAGAGCGCCCGGGACAGGGCGACGCACGTGTCGGCCGACGGCCCGATGGTCTCCGACATCCGCGCGAACATGAGGGCGTCGCGGAACAGGCCGCGGTCGATCGCGTCGGCGGATGCCGCGAGGACGACGCGGCGCACGATCTCGGCACCGTGGCGCTCGACCGCCGCCGCCGCACGGTCGTCGAACGACCACCGGGTGGCGAGATCGGTCGCCTCGTCCGTGCTGAGCACGAACTCGGGGGGCAGGACCTCGCCGAGCGCGTCGACGAGGCGCTCCACCTCCTCGGCCTCGCCGGTGGCGTCGCCGAGGCTCGCGAAGACGCTCGAGGCGAGCAGCATCCCGGGGATGCGCGCGTCGAGGGACAGGTGCCCCTTGTCCAGCAGGCGGTCCACCGCCCTCGCGTCGAGGACGCGCGCCAGGCGCGGCCGGGTGAGTCCGCCGAGGCGGCTCACGAGAGCGAGGGCGACGCGCTCGGCCTGGCCGAGGTCGCTCAACTGGTAGCGCAGGGCGTCACGGATCCGCGGGGTGATGGGCGCGCGGGTGCGATCGCCGTCGCCGCTCTCCGCCAGTCGACGGATCATCTCCGTGAGGATAAGGCGGGAGCCGCCGGCCGCGCGGTGCAGCTCGGCACGCCGGATCCGGTCGATGACGCCGTGACCGACCTCCTGGGCGATGAGCTCGTCCGCCTCCTCGAAGGTCAGGGGGCGGAGGTCGATGCGGCGCACGTGGCCGCCGAGCCAGAGCTCGTCGAGCCGGGTGAGCGTGTCGGGGCGGGCCTTCCGCGCCTCCGGTGACGAGCTCGACACCCCCGCGACGAGGGCGGCGATGCGACCCTCGTGGACGGAGCGCGCGATCCAGGTCGCCGAGTCCACGTCGAGCAGGTGCGCGTCGTCGACCACGACGATCGGCCGCCGAGCCGGCCGCGTCGACGGGTGGGCGGCGTCGGCCGTCACGCCCACCGTGCCGTCGCCCGTCCCGCCGCCCGTTCCGCCGACCGTCCCGTCGAGGAGGCGCGCGGCGGCGTCGTTGCTGCGTAGGACGCCGTACGGCGTCGAGGCCAGCGGCAGGCCCGCGCGGACGAAGAGCGGGGTGTCCGCTGTGGCGGCCACGGTCCGCATCACGGCGTCGAGGAGATGCGACTTCCCGGACCCGAGCGGCCCGACGACGAGGACGCTTCGACCGGACGTGACGGCCTCGACGAGCTCGTCGACGTTGCGATCGGCGCCCACCACCGGGTGGGACGCCGTATTCGTCGGTGCCAGC
>CAKTZW010000472.1 GCA_934636065.1 uncultured Labedella sp. | reverse complement strand
GGAATACACAGAACCCTAAGAGCCATCCCGCACCACACCAAACCGACGGGGCGAACCGTTACACAGCGGTAATGACTTCTCACGATCGTTGCAGAGAACGATCGATGCGATGCGCCGTCGCCGAATTTCGTGCATGAATCGAGCGCCGCGGTGCGGAAGTCTGCAGACCGACCCTCGGTGGACGGCCCATTCGGCCCGGCGATGACAGCGCTTTCCGTATGCGCTTACGACTCACAGCGTCCCGACGAGACCGTCCCGCGCGAGCGGCGTGCGCGAGGATGAACTCATGAGTCGCGCGCGCATCCGGTGGGAGATCGTCATCGTCTTAGGGCTCTCGCTCGGCGCCTCGGCCGCCTACTCGGTCGTCTCGATCATCGCCCGCGCGACGGCCGGAACCGCGATCGCCGATCAGACCGCGACCGTGAACCCGTCGCGCAGCGACAGGGAATGGCTCGACTTCACGAGCCAGTTCCTGTCCCTCTTCTTCGAGCTCTTCGGGGTCGCCCTCGTGCTCTACCTGCTGTGGGCGCCGGGACGCAGTGCCTTCGACCGCCTCGGGCTCGACCTCCGGCGACCCGGGAGCGACGCCGGCCGCGGCGTCGCGCTGTTCCTCGCGATCGGGATCCCGGGCATCGCGCTCTACGTCGTCGGGCGCCTCATCGGGATCACCGTCGGGGTCGAGGCCTCCCCGCTCGACACCCACTGGTGGACGATCCCCATCCTCGTGTTCTCGGCCCTCCGCGCGGCTCTCGTCGAGGAGGTGATCGTCGTCGGCTACCTGTTCACCCGGCTCAAGCAGCTCGGGTGGTCTCCGTGGATCGTGATCGGGGCCGCCGCGCTCCTGCGGGGCACGTACCACCTCTATCAGGGGTACGGCCCCTTCGTCGGCAACGTCGTCATGGGACTCGTCTTCGGCTGGGCCTACCTCCGGTGGGGGCGGGTGATGCCCCTCGTGATCGCGCACGCCCTGCTCGACATCGTGTCGTTCGTGGGCTACCCGCTCGCCGTCTCGCTCTGGCCCGCCGTCTTCGCGACGAGCTGACGCCGGCCCGCCCGTCACGGCGGAAGGGCGTGCCGGCGTCGGCGCCGAGGGGCGGGGCTCAGGCGAAGGCCTCGGGCGGCGGACACGAGCACACGAGGTTGCGGTCGCCGAAGGCCTGGTCGATGCGCCGGACGGGCGGCCAGTACTTCGATCGCACGAGGCTGCGCACCGGATAGACGGCGGTCTCGCGGGGGTACGCGTGGTCCCACCCGGAGTCGACGACGCTCTCCGCGGTGTGGGGGGCGTTCACGAGCGGGTTGTCGTCGCGCGGCCACTCCCCCGCGGCCACGGCGTCCGCCTCGGCCTTGATCGCGATCATCGCGTCGATGAAGCGGTCGATCTCGGCGAGGTCCTCGCTCTCGGTGGGCTCCACCATGAGCGTCCCCGCGACGGGGAACGACATCGTCGGCGCGTGGAAGCCGTAGTCGATGAGCCGCTTCGCGACGTCGTCGACGGTCACCCCCGTGGCCTCCCGCAGCGGACGCAGATCAAGGATGCACTCGTGCGCCACCAGCCCGGCGTCGCCCGTGTAGAGCACCGGGAAGTGGTCGCGCAGCCGTGCCGCGACGTAGTTCGCCGCGAGCACCGCGGCCCCCGTCGCCTCCCGGAGCCCCTCGGATCCCATCATGCGCACGTAGGCCCAGGAGATCGGGAGGATGCTCGCGCTGCCGTACGGAGCGGCCGAGATCGGGACGCCGCCGTGGGTGACGCCGTCGTGCTCGGCGCGCTGCGCCATCGGGTGACCGGGCAGGAAGGGAGCCAGGTGCGCCTTCGCGGCCACCGGTCCGACGCCCGGTCCGCCGCCGCCGTGCGGGATGCAGAACGTCTTGTGCAGGTTGAGGTGCGAGACGTCGCCTCCGAAGTCGCCGAAGCGCGCGTACCCGAGGAGGGCGTTGAGGTTCGCGCCGTCGACGTAGACCTGGCCGCCGGCATCGTGCACGGCCTCCGTGATCGCGCGCACCTCGTGCTCGTACACCCCGTGCGTCGAGGGGTAGGTGATCATGAGAGCCGCGAGCGACTCGGCGTGCTGGGCGATCTTCGCGCGCAGGTCGTCGAGGTCGACGTTGCCGAGCTCGTCGCACGCGACGACGACGACCTTCATGCCCGCGAGCACGGCTGAGGCGGCGTTCGTCCCGTGAGCGCTCTGCGGGATGAGGCAGACGGTGCGCGCATCGTCGCCCCGGGAGCGGTGGTAGCCGCGGATGGCCATGAGACCGGCGAGCTCTCCCTGGCTGCCCGCGTTGGGCTGCAGCGAGACGGAGTCGTAGCCCGTCACCTCCGCCATCCAGCGTTCAAGCTGCGCGATGAGCTCGAGCGAGCCCTCGACGTCGGCCTCCGGGGCGAAGGGGTGCAGAGCGGAGAACTCCGGCCAGGTGATCGCCTCCATCTCCGTCGCGGCATTGAGCTTCATGGTGCAGGAGCCGAGCGGGATCATCCCGCGGTCGAGGGCGTAGTCGCGGTCCGCGAGCACCTTGAGGTACCGCATCATCGCCGTCTCCGAGCGGTGCGAGTTGAAGACCTCGTGGGTGAGGTAGTCGCTGGACCGCTCGAGGGCGG
>CAKTZW010000471.1 GCA_934636065.1 uncultured Labedella sp. | reverse complement strand
CGTCTACTCGCTGCTGCAGGACCGGCGCGGCGAAGCCCGCGTCGTGCAGCAGGAGGCGGACGAAGGTCTCACCGCCGTTGGCGGAATCGGGCGAGACGAGGGGCAGGAGCGTGCGCGACTGATGGGAACCCCGACCGGGGCCCAAGCGGTCGTCTTCATCCCGTAGGCGTTCGGGCGTCGTCGATCCGACTCTGACCGCGTGATCCGCCATCGCGAGCGCCGACACCCTCGAGCCGGTCCTCGCGATGTCGACGATCGTCCGCTCCAGGGTCGTGCAGCGGACGCCGTCCACGATCTCGACGTCCGGAGCGTGCGCGGCACGGTGTCGCGTGTATAAGCCGCTCGAGCGGCCACCGCTCCGGTCCGCTACCACCGTGTGGACGGTCTCCGGCCAGGACCCGACGACCGGGAGGCGCCTGAGCGCGGCGGCGGAGTAGTGGCTGAGGGTCGGCGAGGTCGGGGAACACGCGAGGGTCGCGTGGATGAAGGCCCGATATCGCTCGTCCGCGTCCATGATCGCCCAGTGGTCGGCCGGGAGGTAGACGCCGCGGCGGACTCGGTGGAGGCTCGGCCCGTCGCTCGTCGGCCGGGCTCGGCCGCTCGTGCGGCGAGAGGCGGAGAGCTCGAAGGGGAGATACGGCGATTCGAAGAGTGAGGGCATGCCGGGAGTGTTGCGACGGGACATCGCTCTTCACGTGACGGCGACCGCGATGGTGATGAGCGGCCCCGCGACGGAGATCGTGGACGGCGGGCGGGGGACGTCGCTGGTCGTCAGCGAGGGCGCCAGGTGCGTGTCGAGGGCGCCTCGCGCAGGTGGCGCCCTCGGACGGGTGTGGCAGTTTCGCGGGGGGCGTAGCGGACGAGGGGCGGGCCGGGGGTGAGCACGTGGGCGGGCGGGTAGGCTGGAAGCACACGAGGAAGAAGGGGTGACAGATGGTCGACGTTCGGAGGGTGAAGCTCCCCGGTGTCGGTGTCCTGCACTCGTTCATCACGGACGACGGCGGAAAGGTCGGGGTCATCGCGCACCGGTCGGGCCACAGCGACCTCATCACGTTCTCCGACGACGAGGACGGCTCGGACGCGACGAAGGTGTCTCTCCGACTGTCGGAGGACGAGGCTCACACTCTCGCGGAGCTCCTCGGCGGCACGCGCATCACCGAATCGCTCACCGCACTCGATCAGCTTCCCGGCCTGTCCATCGACTGGTTCACCGTCGACTACGAGGACCACATCGCGGGGCAGCCGCTCGGCGACCCCGCCGAGCACGGCATCATCGGCCTCACGGTCGTCGCCGTCGTGCGCGGGGAGTCGACGAACCCGGCTCCCGCGGCCGACTTCCGCGTCTTCCCCGGCGACATCCTCGTGGTCGCCGGCAGCCCGGAGAAGGTGGCGAAGGCGTTCTCGTTCTTCCGCACGGGAGCGGCGAAGAAGCCCGCCGTCGACGCGTCGCCCGGGAACTAGCGCATGCCGCTTGCCGCCGCCGCCGAGAGTTCGCACTTCGGCGCCGACATGGTCGTCGTCGGGCTGCTGTTCGTCCTCGCCTGGGGCCTCGGCCGACTGGGCAAGTTCATCGGACTGCCGGCGATCCCCGTCTACATGCTCGTCGGACTTCTCGCGTCCCCCTACACCGGGTGGTTCCCCCTCGACCTCGAGGGCGACTACATCGGTCTGATCGCCGTCATGGGGCTCGTGCTCCTGCTGTTCAACCTCGGGCTCGAGTTCGATCAGGACGAGTTCTTCGGCAACGCCGGCAAGCTGCTCGTCTCGGGCGGAACGTACATCCTCGTCAACATGGCGGTGGGCCTGGGCTTCGGTCTCCTCGTCGGCTGGGGCACGCCGGAGGCCCTCATCATCGCGGGGATCACCGCGACGTCGTCGAGCGCCATCGTGACGAAGCTCCTCATCGAGCTCGGCCGGCTCACGAACCGCGAGACGCCCATGATCCTCGGGATCACCGTCGTCGAAGACGTCTTCATCGCGATCTACCTCGCGATCGTCGGCGTCGTGCTCTCGGGAGAGACCGAGCTCTGGCCGGTGGTCGGACGCCTCACGGTGTCGTTCGCCTTCATCGTCGTCATGTTCGCGGTCGCGCGCTTCGGCGGACGCATCGTCTCCCGGCTCATGCGGACGAAGGACGACGAGCTCTTCACGATCCTCTTCTTCGGACTCGCCGTCCTCTTCGGCGGCATCGGCGAGCTGCTCGGCGTCACCGACGCCATCGGTGCGTTCCTCATCGGACTCGTGCTCGGGGCGACGCGCTTCCGCAACCGCATCGAGACGATCGCGGTGCCGCTGCGCGACGTCTTCGGCGCCTTCTTCTTCCTGAACTTCGGGCTGGCCCTCGACGCGTCAGCCTTCGGGGGAGTGCTCGTGCCGGTGCTCGGAGCCGTCCTCATGACGGTCGTGCTCAACATCGTGGCCGGTCAGGTCGTCGCACGGCTCAACGGACTGGGAGCTCAGGAGGGCATCAACACGACGGTCATCCTGCAGAACCGGGGGGAGTTCGCGCTCATCCTCGCGACGCTCTCGCTGTCGGCGGGACTCGACGAGCGCATCCAACCGTTCGCGGGGCTCTACGTGCTCATCCTCTCGATCGGCGGGCCGA
>CAKTZW010000470.1 GCA_934636065.1 uncultured Labedella sp. | reverse complement strand
GTCCTCGAGCGGCCGGTCGCGCGCGCCGGTGGGCGCCGCCTCGATGCGGTCGACGGCGTCCATCCCCTCCGCGACGCGGCCGAACACCGTGTGCTTGCCGTCGAGCCACGGCGCGGCCTCGGCACCGGTGACGGCGAGGTCGTCGCCGGCCTCGTCGCCTCCGGCCGGGGATTCACCCGACGGGTCGTCGTCGCCGTCGCCGGCGTCGGGCCCGCTGCCGGGGAGCGTCGGCGTCGGGGTCGGCGTCGGCTCGGCGGGGGCGGCCGCGATCGCGAAGTCGAGAGCGATCGGCTCGGAGGCGCGGGCGCCGAGCGCCTGCACGACGGACCCGGTGTAGTCGCCGGCCGGGAGCGCGCCCGCGAAGGACACCGTCCAGGTGCCGTCCTCGCCGACCGTCGTCGTGCCGCCGAGCTCACCGGCGGCGCGGGCAGCCTGCGTCGCGGCGCCCTCGGCCACCGTGACCTCGGCGCCCGGGAAGCCGGTGCCGGACAGCTCGGTCAGCTCGGCGTCCCACGGCAGGGTGCCGGTGGGGGCGTCGACGCTCAAGGTCCCGAGGTCGGCGCGCTGCGTGAGCCACTCCGCCGGTCCGGTCGCGCGGTCGATGACGCGCGTCTCGCCGATGCAGCCGTTCCAGCCGTTGCGAGCGGCCTCGTCGACGAAGTCGGCGCCGAAGAGCCAGGTGGTGTTCTCGTTGATGCTCTGGCCGGACGCGTCTGTCGCGTTGCGGAGCACGGGCGCGCCGTCGATGTACATCGTGGTCGAGGCCTTCTCGGCGTCGTTCACGATCGCGACGTGCGACCAGCTGTCCGTCATGATCTCACCGGACCACGCCGTGCGGTCGCCCTTCGTGGTCTCGGCCGGAACCTCGGTGTACTGGAACTCGCGGAGGTTCGAGATGCCGAGAGCCGCGGGCGACGCCGTGCGGTCCCACTGCGACCACGGCATGCCGGGGAGCTTCTCGCGATTGCCGGAGCGGACGATGGCCTTCGACCAGCCGTTCTTCTCGGCGCTCCAGCTCGCGTCGAGCTTGATGAAGGTCTCGAGCGTGTAGCCGTCCTCGAACGTCTCGTCGTTGGCGGGAGCATCCTCGGCGGTCTCGAGGTAGCTGAACCGGTCGGCGGCCTGATCTGAGTTCGCGAAGCACATCGCCGCTCCGTCGGAGGAGAAGGAGTGGACGTCGTCCTTCACGATCGTCACGTCGCCCGCCTCGGCGGTCGACGAGCCCGACTCCTCGATGGAGACACGGGTGAGGTCGTTGCCGTTCGCGACGTCCGGGACGACGCCGCCCTCGGGCAGGACGCCCTCGTCGAGCGAGCCCATCCGCCAGTGCGCCACCGTGCCGTCGGCCTCGAGGTAGTCGAGTCCGTTGCCCGGGAGCTCCGTGGAGATGGGGTCGGGACCCTCGAAGCCGTCGAGGAGGATGTCGCGAGCGGCCTCGGTGAGCTTCGGCTGTGTCGGCTCACCGGCGGTGAACGCCGGGTCGAACGCGGCGAAGCGCTCGGCGAAGTCGATGTCGATCGTGAACTGCTGGCCGGGGAGCTCGAGGAAGGGCTGGTCGTAGCTCGTCAGCGTGTCCTGCGGCTTCGAGACGACCCACGGCGACGCCGTCTGCACGTTGATGGCGTTGTTCGTGAGGTCGAACTCCATCAGACCGAGGTAGCCGTTCCCGCCCTCGTACGCAATCTGGTAGTCCATGAGGACCTGCGTCACGGGGTGACCGGCGTTGTTGATCTTCGTCTGCTTCGTGGCACCGTGGAAGTGCCCGTTGAGGGTGAGGAAGATCTGGTCGTTCGGGGCGATGAGGTCCTTCCAGAGCTTGTCCCCGTACTCGGTGTCGCGCGGAGTCTCCTGGTCGGCCTCGATGTTGAGGAGCGAGTGGGTCGTGAGGATCACCGGGACGTCGGGGTGGGCGGCCATCGCGTCGCGCGCCCACTGGAAGGTCTGCTCGGAGGCGCGCCACGTGAGCGCGAGCACCATGAACTCCTGACCTTCGGCCTCGAACACGTGGTACTGGCTGAGTCCCGTCGGGTCGCTGCCCTGGAACGTGGGCACGCCGGCGGCGCGCTCGGGGCCGAACCACTGCAGGAAGGGCTCGTTCGCGAGGTCGTAGTCGACGTCGGTGAGCTGGTCGTTCGAGTTCCGCACGTCGTGGTTGCCCGGGAGGATCGAGTAGGGGAGCGGCGCGTCGTCGAGAGTGCGCATCGCGGCGTCGGCGGCCTCCCACTCACGCGTCGTGCCGACGCGATCGACGACGTCGCCGAGGTGCGCGACGAAGGGGATGTTGAGCGCCTCGGCGTTCTCCGCCAGGAACTCCGTCTGCACGCGGAACGGGTCGGTGCCGTAGCGCGGCACGAACTGGTCGGCCGAGTAGCGGGAGTAGAACTGCGTGTCGGGCAGCACGGCGAACGTGAAGCGCGACGCGAGGTCCTCGGGCGCGGCCGATGCCGGGGCTGCGGGGACGGCGGAGAAGAGGCTCAGCGCCACGGCGCCGGCGGCCGCCGCGGCGGTTGCGCGCCCGGCGAGGCGGCGTCGACCGGTTCCGCCCGTGGGGGCGGAGGGGGAGGAGTGCACAGGGGTGTCCTTCAGGATGTCGAGTGAGGGGAGGCG
>CAKTZW010000469.1 GCA_934636065.1 uncultured Labedella sp. | reverse complement strand
TCCTCATCACGGAACTGCGCACCGTCGCCGCCGATGGCCTCTGGCTGAGCGGGGCGTTCGACCGCGACGTGGTGGGCGTCCACTTCACGTTCGCACCCGACCTCGACCGCGTGAACGCGGTGCTGCCGTCGATCGAGGAGATCCTGCTGCCGCTCGGGGGGCGCCCGCACTGGGGCAAGCACTTCCTCGCGACGGCGGCCGACGTCGCCCCCCTCTACCCGAGGCTCGACGACTGGCGCGCTCTCGTCGAGCGCTACGACCCGCGGGGCGTCTTCCGCAATCGCTTCCTCGAGGAGCGCCTGCTCGGGGACTGACCCGAAGCGGGTCCGTCCTCTCGTGCGATCACCCCGCGTCGTGCGGTCAGTCCGCGTCGTGCGATCAGTCCGCGTCGTCGGTCGGCGCGATGCGGCCGTCGCGCGGGAGTTCGAGGCCCTCCTCCGGTGAGGCCCCATGGCTGCCACCGGCGACCTGGTCGACCGTGATGAGGCCGTCGGGGTCGCGCGGGTCCTGCTCGCCCGTCAGGCGCTCACCCACGATCGCCGCATCGTTCGACGCGCCGTTCTCCGCGCCGTTCGATGCGTCGTCCTCCGACGACTCCTGACTGCTCGGGTCTCGCTCGAGGTCCGACATGGTGCTCCGATCCGTCCGTCAGGACGGCCGGGATTCCGACCGTCGCGACGACAGACTGTCCCGGACGGGCGCAGGATTGTCAATGCCCTCGTGCGGAAAAGTCCCGGTCGATAGCGTTGTGAGTGGTTCGGACGCAGCAGAGATTCACGAAGCAGCGGCGCTCTCGGAGAAGGGGCGATCGTAGGCTCGGAGACTCGCGTTCGGCGTGGGGGTGGAGTGTGTCGGGTCATTCCACCCCCACCTTTTTTCTCACCGCCGTGAAGCGGCGGCCGTCGGCGTGCCTGTGAGGCGCCCGCCGACGCGGAACGACGACGTTGCACGCGAAGCACTGGAGGAACGATGAGCGACAGCACCAACGGCACAGCCAGCACCAACGACACAGACAGCACAGGCACGAACGGCACAGGCACAGGCACGAACGGCGCAGACCCCACGCGCACGGCCATCGTCACGGGTTCCGACTCGGGCATCGGCCGCGCCACCGCGGTCGCGCTCGCACGCGACGGCTTCGACGTCGGCATCACCTGGCACTCCGACGAGGACGGCGCGAACGAGACCGCCGAGCTCGTCCGTGCCCTCGGCGTGCGCGCCGTCGTCTCGCAGCTCGACACGACCGACCTGGAGCACTGCGGAGACGTCGTCGACTCCCTCGCCGATGAGCTCGGCGGGCTCCACGTGTTCGTCAACAACGCCGGGACGGGCCAGCACACGAAGTTCCTCGAGCAGACGCTCGACGACTGGCGCAAGGTCGTCGCCGCGGACCTCGACGGCGCGTTCGTCTGCATCCAGCGCGCCGCGAAGCGGATGGTGGCGGCCGGCAACGGCGGACGCATCATCGGCGTGACCAGCGTGCACGAGACCCAGCCGCGCGTCGGTTCCGCGGCCTACGACGCCGCGAAGCACGGGCTGGGCGGACTGCTCAAGACCGTCGCCCTCGAGCTCGGTCACCTCGGGATCACCGCGAACGCCGTCGCCCCCGGCGAGATCAACACGCCGATGAACTCGACGGAGGACGTGGACGCGCGCGAGGTGGAGCGGCCAGGGGTCCCTCTCGGTCGTCCGGGCAACCCCGAGGAGATCGCCGACGTCATCGCGTTCCTCGCCTCGCCGCGCTCGTCCTACGTGACGGGCGCCTCGTGGGCCGTCGACGGCGGAATGCTCAACATGGGTCCGCAGGCCGGCTCCCACCTCGAGAGCCACGACTGGCGCGAGAACTGACCGCCTCGCTCACCCCCGCCCGAATTCACCGCCCCATCCGAAAGGCATCACCATGAAGGCACTCACCTGGCAGGCCAAGCGCTCCGTCTCCATCGAGGAGGTGCCGGACGCACGCATCGTGGAGCCCACGGACGCCGTGATCCGCGTGACGTCGGCGGCGATCTGCGGCTCCGACCTGCACCTCTACGAGCTCTTCGGTCCCTTCATCGGGAAGGGCGACGTCCTCGGTCACGAGACGATGGGCGTCGTCGAGGAGGTGGGGCCGGGCGTCACGCGCGTCAAGGTCGGCGACCGCGTCGTCATCCCGTTCACGATCGCGTGCGGCGAGTGCTTCATGTGCAAGCGCGGACTCCAGTCGCAGTGCGAGACCACGCAGGTGCACGAGTACGGCACCGGGGCGACCCTCTACGGCTACACGAAGATGTACGGCGAGATCCCCGGCGGGCAGGCCGAGTACTTGCGGGTGCACCGGGCGGACGCGAACTGCATCGTGGTGGGCAGCGACCTGCCCGACGACCGGTACCTCTTCCTGAGCGACATCCTCCCCACCGCCTGGCAGGCCGTGCAGTACGCGCACGTCCCGGACGGCGGGAGCCTCGGCGTCTTCGGCCTCGGGCCGGTGGGCCAGTTCACCGCGCGCATCGGGGCGCACCTCGGTTACGAGGTCTACGCGATCGACCCCGTGCCCGAGCGCCGCGCCCTCGCGGAGAAGTACGGCATCCGGACGTTCGACGCGACGAAGGACGTCGTCGACGAGGTCCGTGAC
>CAKTZW010000468.1 GCA_934636065.1 uncultured Labedella sp. | reverse complement strand
ATGCTCTCCTCTCCGTCCGCCTTGCCGACGTACTGCTTGCCGTCCCGCGTGTCTGTGATGAGGTAGATCCCGAACACCGACGACAGCGCCGTGCGCCACGATGCGTTCCGGTGCTCCCGCATCACGGCCTGAAGCTGCACGTGGCTCAGGACGAGCCGATCGAAGCCAGGGAACGGGGTTGGCTGGGCGTCCGCGATTTCCAGCACCGGGTACGCGGCGGCGGTCGGGCCATTGAGCCGCCATGCGCGCGGCGAGCGCCATCCGATAACGAGACGATTCCGGAGGTCCGTCATGTGCTCGGAGGCGACCATGTCGAAGGCCCGACGTACCCCGTCATTCTCGGTTTCGCCGCGACACTCGACGACGGACCAGAGACGCGCCCTATCCCCGCCCTCGCGGATGAAGACGACCCAGAGCCGGGGTGGCACTAGCGGGAACTTCCGCGGGTCGGACCACTGACGTCGCGTGTACTCCAGGATCTCGTCGTTCGTGGAGTCCGCGTGGATGCCCTGCGATCCCGTGTCCTCGTGCTCGCGCACGAACGAATGGCGCAGCACCAGCGTCTCCGCGGGGTCGATTCCCGCATCTAGCAGGATCGGACCGAGAGTCAGTGTCACGGTAAGGCAAGTCCTTTCAGGCGGGGCATCATCGCTTCCTCGCCGTACCGAACCATTCTGTCGAGTTCGGTCAGGTTACTTTCCACTCCGGCGATCTTGTCGGCTCATAGCCGTCAGGCGCCCTTGATCACCGCCACCACTTCCGGCAGCGTTGAGTCGTCCTCAAGATCGTCATGTCCCGGGGCGGCGGTACCGGAGAGAGCGTCGGAGACATAGTCGGGGAGCCCGTCCCTAAGCGCCACGGCGTCGTCAGTCGGCTCCGCGGAGTGGAACTCAAACAGCTTGCGGAGATCTCCGTCGGACACCCTGAGCGGAGCCGGAGCCGGAGCCGACTGTGACGGAGCTGGAGTGCTACTTTCCGGATCGCCTCCGCCAGAGTTTCCACCATCGCCAGCGCTTGCGCCTCCGCCAGCGTCTCCACCATCGCTAGAGCCGCCACCTCCACCTGCCGACCCGCCAGACGGCAATCGGAGCAAGTCGGACCAGGGCATCGATATCTTGGCAAAGCGCGAGACTTCGTTCATTCCGCGCCTAACGTTGGCCTTCCGAATTCGTCGTACTTCGGATGTGCGAACGGCTGCACATCCGAACAACTCCGTGTCCCGGCCAGACGGAAATGCGATGTCAGTCCGGGGGAGAGCCCAGCCGTTATAGAAGAGGTGGAAGGGCAAGGTGCCGTTCTTGGCAGCATGCCGGATGAGCGTGTCGTACTGCTTCTCCTGGGGGCCAGCGCCCTTATGGCCGAGCGCTTGGTACTCGGGCTTCTTCCTTCCAAGGTAGACCCGCTTCGCCTGGATGCTGAAGCCAACCGCGTTGCCGGACGCCGACTGAACCCACAACTCGAGGTCTGCCCCGCTTGCCTTCTCGTCATGCGCGCGAACACGCTCGACGAGGACCGGCAGAGACTGCTCGCGGACCAATCGCTTCAGCGCGAGCAGAATCGTGTGGGTGATCGTGACCTCGCCCCAGTCCACATCGAGGTCGTGCGCGTCGACGAGCGATGCCCAGGTGCTGCGTGACAGCTCGTCCATGAGATCGGTTACAGGAGTAAGGTCCACGGCCACATCCTTGCAGGCTGCAGGCTTGCCTACCCGCCTCGGCGCCAGATCGGGAACTCGATGAGATCCGTCCCCTCACCGGGATGCGGGATCTGCGGTAGATCTTCCCGGCGCCCGCACGCTGGGCACACGTACGCCTGCGCGACGCCCGGCATGACGACGCCGCACTCCGCGCAGCGTGGCTCCGCGGCCGCAGCGATCGAGTCGAGTTCCACCCGGCCAGGGTAACGGTACGACGCGCGGGTCCGGCATGGATGTCACGGCGGCTGTCGATGGATCGAATGGCTCCAACGACTCCCATCGACGTGCAGGCGCGACCACCTGTCTGTCTGACCGGCCTCTGCCATTCGCTCGGACAGTGCGGCGAGCGATTCATCGGAGGGTTCAAAGTCGACTACCTCCGCGAGAAAGCGTCCGTTGATGGCTCGAGACGCGATACGCATTCCCTCGCGGTCGGTCGCGTCGCGGAGCCCGTGTCGAAATGTCACAACGTCCCACGGAAGATCCGCGACCCGACATTCGAAGGTTCCGTCTGCTCGGAGGCGTTCGACGATCCCGTCGTAGTAGCCCGGGGGAGCGGGGTGTGGAGCGACCACCTTCGCCGCGCGAGTGCGGATGACTCTGTGTGCGCGTTTGATCGGTGGCATCGTCGAACTCTCGCTCGATTCGACGTTGGCACTGCGGTACTGCCGGTCGTCCCGCAGCATGGCGTACAGAACATCGAGATGACGGCTAGCGAGAGCCGCGAGTGCCTGACGGTGGCGCTTCCCTTCCCGAACTTTGCGGTCGTAGTAGGCACGAGAGTCCTCGTCGTGACTGAGCGCGGCGAACGCGGACATAAGAAGGGCCCGCTTGAGCGAACGGTGGCCCCTCATCGAACGATGCTGGCGATTGATCGACGTGCCGGATCGCTTGCTCACCGGCGCGAGGCCGGCGAAGG
>CAKTZW010000467.1 GCA_934636065.1 uncultured Labedella sp. | reverse complement strand
GCCAGGATTCGCCGCAACGCCCGGAAGAAGGGCGTGTCGACGGGCGACGCATACGGGACCTGGCTCGGTCACAAGAAACGGCAGGTTGGACTCCGAACGGCCATCCCAACTCCGACTGTTGGGGACACGTTCGGGACATCTGTACCGTCGACAGTACCAGCCGTTGCGAGCGTGCCGACGCGAGAACCTGCGACGATCCGCGAATGGCGGCGGGCGAGCGGGCTTTCCGTGCGCGAGATTGCCGACAAGCTTGGGCTGCCCGAGCATGTCGTGCAGCAAATGGAGAACGGCACTCGGGCAGGTGACGCCGAGACCATCGAACGGTTGGTCGCGGTCATGCGCGAGGCACGCGATGCCCTGCCAGAACCGCTACCGTTCGAGGACCTGGCGGCTCCGCCGGCCACGGTGCTCTACACGGCTGCACCGAGGACCGGGACCGGGGGATACGTGGCGGGCCATTTCCGCAAGGACGGCACCTGGGTGAAGCCCCATTGGCGAAAGCCGAGAGGGTACCGCTGAGGTGGCGGGTCACGTCCGGGCATCTACCGCGTCCGCCTTTTGGGGAAACGTTGCCCGGATGGCCGCGATACCTCCTCCCGTCAGTGCCGGTGCGACAGACCACCGTGCATGGCCACAGGCGGGGGGAATGCGTTCGCGATCCATCCGAAGACGGGTTTCCTGCCTCCTCGCCACGGCCAAGCGAACGTCGCTGTTGCCAAACCCTCTGCGTCACCCCCACGACGGCGCAGATCCCGAAGGCTGCGATGCCGTGGCGAAACGCCGATGAGAGCGAGCGCACCATGGTTGGCGATCCACAGGCGGCGAGACTGCCGAAGTTTTGTCGGCGACGGGAGGAGAGGACATCGAAGGCGGAAGGCATGACGGTTGCACGCCGCCGCATGGGTGCAGGGTTCGCCGACGATCACGGTCAGGCCGGCTGCCGCGGATGCGAGCGGATCCCGAACGAGCAGCTCCCCGCCGACCGGACGCAAGGCAAAGGCGGTGACGGTCGGCAGGATCGCGCGTGTACGGACGGCTGGCTTCGAGAGCCATGTCTTGTCGTCGGGATCGACATCGGTTGCCCGCGCGGAGGTCCGTGCGACCTCATCGGAGAAGATGCGAGGCGGTTCCGGAAAGTGCACGAGGGCCTCGGGGCCAACCTCAGCGAATGCGCGCCGCGCTGTCGACTGGCTCTTGTGGCGTTGCCTTCCGCTCGGACGAGATGTGTCCGGACAACGGTTCGCTCACGCCGTCGTCCCTAGCCTGCGTCCCACCCAGGGGGCACCGCATGGAATGCCGCCGCGAACGTGGTTGACTCCGTCGATGCGTTCGGTTCCAAGACGCGAACCCGCTCCGGTTGTGTCCGGCCGAGCCGAACGAGAAGTTCCGATGACGGTGACGGATTGGTTGGAGCGGGTTGGGACAACTGCCGCTCGGATCCTGGCACGACAGGATTCGTCGGCCGAAAGCCTCCGGACGGCATTGGTCGAACTGGACGCCCTGCTGAGGGTTGATGCCCCCCTGAACGTCACGAACGCCTACCGGACCATCCCGGAAGGTGAACTGGTCCGCCGCTCCTCGGCCCGCCGACGTTCCATCCTTGCCCTCGGACCGAGCGTACCGGATCCGGACGCCTCGGACCTGGGGAGCATCGTCATCGCGCTGGCCGCGGAGATCAGGGCGATCGATCAGCTTCTCGCCGATGAGCTTGCAGTCCAGAACGGATCGGTTGCCGACGGCGGGAACTGGCTGGTCGACGGTCGCGCGTACCTGATCCCGAGGATTCACGGGCGGCTGGGCGTCCGCGATCAGCAACTCTACACCCAACGCGGCCTCGTTCGACACCGTCTGCTGCCCAGCGAGACGTCCGGGTTCCGCGTGTGTCCGGTCGTCGTCGAGACCGGGGACCTTTCCGGGATCGGACGGGGGAACGCGGAACCGCTGTTCGGGTCCGCCCTCTTCGAGACCGTCCGCCTCGAGACGGAGGCGGACGGCAAGGAAGGGTTTGTCGTGACCGCCATCGACTGCGGGGACGGCGCCGTCGTGGACAGGCAGGTCGAGCGGGCCTGCCTAGACGGTTGCGTCATGGCGGTATGGCCGGAGCTCGCCGTTTCCCCCGCAACAGTCGAAAGGATTCGCGACGGGTTCAGGCGGCGCCCGGAGGTTCCCGAGCCGGGCCGCGCCCCCGCCTTGGTCGTGGCGGGCAGCCACCACGAACCGTCTGAGACCGGCTACAGGAACGTGGCGACGGTCCTCGACGGCTTCGGCGGGGACATACTGCGGTACGAGAAGGTCAACCCATACATGAACCGTAAGCTCGGAAGGGAGGCGATCGTGCCCGGCACCCAACTCCCGGTCTTGGTCACCGAAGAGGCCTTGGTCGCGTTCGCGATCTGCAAGGATTTCTGCGAGGAGGGTCCGGACATCCCGCTCGGGTCCCTGGACGTCGACTACATCCTCGTCCCGTCCATGGGCAACGACGCGACGATGCGGGGCCACAGGGCCAACGCGAAGAAGCACAAGGTGCGATACGGGAGCCGAACGTTCGTCGTGCAGCAGCACGACCCGCCTGCCGAAACCGCCGGCGGCGACCGGAAAGGGTATGGTTACGTCCTGCGCCCGGTCGA
>CAKTZW010000466.1 GCA_934636065.1 uncultured Labedella sp. | reverse complement strand
AGGCCAGGTCGCGACGAGGAGGCCGCGTTCGATCGCGGCGCGCACGGCGTCCTCCGCCGCGTGCGTCAACTCGCCGTCCGTCGTGATCCGGATCGCGTTCGACTCCGCGTAGGCGCGGAAGCCGGGGGTCTGACGCTCGAGGAGGCGGGAGATGTAGCCCCAGCGCTCCACATCGGCCGCGGCGCCCCACGTCGGCATGAAGACGACGCCGGCGCCGTGATCGGCGGCCCACTCGACGACGGTCGGTGTGACGCCGCCGACCTGCGGATTGAGGGTGATGCTCCCGATCACGCGGAAGTCCCGATCGCCGAGCGAGTCCTGCACGATGGCGGCGCGATCCATCGTCGGCCAGAGGTGCGACTTGAGCACCCAGCCGCTCAGTCCGTAGGCGTGGGCGAGCCGGGCCACGCCCACGTCGGGTCCGCGATTGACGGCGCCCGCGGACAGGTCGGGTTGTCCGTGGACGTGCACGTCGAACGCCCCGGCGAGGACCCGTCCGAACTCCGAGGGCAGAGCGTCCGTGAACGACGGGTTCTGCTCGTCCTGGTCCACCGTGGTCTCCATCCGATCGTCGTCATCGACGCCTACATGCTAGGGCGGCGGCATCGGCGGCCACCGCGCCAGGTGGCGGGCAGTTCTCCCGGGTGCCGCGCCAGATGGCGGGAGCGGTGGCGGCGCGTGCACGACAGGATGGAGGCGGTCTCATCGACGAGTCCACGAAAGGGTGCAGATGGAACCGAGCATCACGGCGGACCCCGACGCGCCGCGTCCGACGCCGCGTCCGACGCCGACGCCGGAACGACCCCCGTTCCCCTCGGCGCCGACGGGAGGACGGACGAACCGGCCTCCCTCCTCCCCCGCTCCCCTCCCGCGTCCGCCGTTCGACGCGGAGCTGGAGGCGGCCCTCATCGCTCTCGCCGATGGCAACCCGCCCACCGTCACTCCGGAGATGATCGCGCCGATGCGTGAGAATCCCCGGCTGCGGGTCACCCCCGCCGAGGCGGAGGCCGCCGGGATCGCGAGCCGCGACGTCGTGATCCCGGGCCACGCGGGCGCCGACGTCGTCGTGACCGTGCTCGAGGGGAGGGGCCGGACGGGCGTCGGTCCGGGCATCTACCACCTCCACGGAGGCGGGATGATCGTGGGCGACCGGTGGTCCGGCGTGGCGGGGCTCTTCGACTGGATCCACCGCTACAACGCCGTCGCGGTCTCGATCGAGTACCGGCTCGCCCCCGAGTACCCCGACCCCTTCCCGGTCGAGGACTGCTACGCCGGCCTGCTGTGGCTGCACGAGAACGCGGATTCGCTCGGCATCGACCCGCAGCGCGTGCTCATCACGGGCGCGAGCGCGGGCGGGGGCCTCGCGGCCGGCGTGACGCTCCTCCGGCGCGAACGCGGCGGGCCTCCGCTCGTCGGCCAGCTTCTCATGTATCCCATGCTCGACGACCGCGACGCGACCACGTCGACGCGGCAGATCGACGGCGTCGGCGTCTGGGACCGCGGCAGCAACCGGACGGGCTGGACGGCGTTGCTCGGCGACCGCCGCGGGACCGAGGACGTCTCCATCTACGCCGCACCCGCGCGCGCGACGGACCTCTCGGGCCTGCCGCCGGCGTTCATCGACTGCGGCAGCGCCGAGGTGTTCCGCGACGAGGACGTCGCGTACGCGAGCGCCATCTGGGCGTCGGGAGGGCAGGCCGAGCTCCACGTGTGGCCCGGTGGCTACCACGCCTTCGAGGGCTACGCGCCGCAGGCGGCCCTCTCGCAGGACATGGTCGAGGCACGCGATCGGTGGGTCCACCGCCTGCTCGGAGACTGATCCCGTCCGGACTCCGTCCATCGTGGCAGGATGAGCGGAACGCAGGGTGCAAGGGAGCTCGTCATGCAGGAACTCATGGGTCGCGTCACCGCGCTCGACCCGTCCGTGAGCGAGAGTCTCAAGGTCATCGCCTATTTCGACGCGCTCGTCGCGGGCGGCGTGAACCTCGAGACGCTCGTGCGCGGTGCCGCGGCGCTCACCGGCACGGTCGCCGCGCTCGAGACCCCGAGCGGCGCGCTGCGCGTCGACGCCTCCGGACGCCGGGTGAGCGGGGACGCCGAACCCGGGCCGGACCCCTCCTGGACGACCGTGGCCGTGGACGACACGGCGCGGGTCTGGCTCGAGCGCGGCGGCGAGACGCACGCGAACGACGCCATGGTGCTCGAGCGGCTCGCCCTCGCGGTCGCCCTCGTCCGCGCCCGCCGGCTCGTCGCCCCGGACGACTCCATGCAGACGATCCTCGACCCGTCGCGCTCCACGAGCGATCGCGCGAGCGCTGCCACCCGGCTGCGCGTCGACGCCGCTGCAGCCGGGAGACCCCGCTCCAACAGAAACCGACGGACACACAACCGCGCAGCCGTCCGCCGCCGCGACATGCAGCACCACCGGCCGGTCGGGGTCCGCGGCGGCGAGGTCGTCGGGCGTCAGGGCCAGCGGGCTGAGCACCAGCCCGTCGAACAGGGCGCCGCGCGGCCCGCGGAGCAGCAGCTCGCGCTCGCGGGCGGGGTCGCCGTCGGTCTGGTCGACGACCACGGTGAACCCGGCCCCCGTCGCCTCGCGGACCACGGCCCGCGCCAGCTCGGCGAAGTACGGC
>CAKTZW010000465.1 GCA_934636065.1 uncultured Labedella sp. | reverse complement strand
CACCTACGAGGCCGGCCTCGTCCTCACGGGCACCGAGGTGAAGTCGCTCCGCCACGGCCGCGCCTCGCTCGTCGACGGTTACGCGTACATCGACGGGGCGGAGGCCTGGCTCGACGCCGTGCACATCCCCGAGTACGGACAGGGCACCTGGAACAACCACCCGCCGCGCCGCAAGCGCAAGCTGCTGCTGCACAAGCAGGAGATCCTCAAGATCAGCCACAAGATCGCTCCCGGCGGGTACACGCTCGTGCCGCTCCGCCTCTACTTCAACGACGGGCGGGCCAAGGTGGAGATCGCCGTGGCCAAGGGGAAGCGCGAGTTCGACAAGCGCCAGGCCCTGCGCGAGAAGCAGGACAAGCGCGAGGCCGACCGCGCGATGCGCACGAAGAACATGATCGGGGAATAACCCGACGGCCCTGCCGTTGTAGAATGGATGTGGCGCATCACGCGCACGCTGACCGGTTCGCCGGTCGTGACAACTCGACAGTGTGACGACGACCCGTTCCGCGGATGTGAATCCGCGCGACCGAGCAGGGGGATGATCGGTTTCGACATCGCCTGCAAAACCGAGAGAAGCGGGCCGAGGATGCAGGGTTATCTCGTAAACGCTCTCTGCAAAACACAAGTGCCAATTCCAAGCGCACTGACTTCGCCCTCGCTGCCTAAGCGAGCCCGATAGTCCGTCAGACCGGATTCGTTCCCGCTCCGGACCCTGGCGTCATCTAGGGGACTTGCTGCGCACCGGCGTTCGGACGGTGTGTGGGACTTTTCCCGAACTGGGCCTGTCGACCTAGGTGCCTGTGGCAAAGGTCGGGGCCGAGCAGAACGTCAGCACAGGATACGCCCGTAGAAGGCTCGGGATTACAGCGATGGACGGGGGTTCAATTCCCCCCATCTCCACCATCGGTCGTCGTCACACCGTCGAGTCCGTCACTTCGTCGCCCAGTCGGGCGAGACCTCGAGGACGTTCGCGGTCATCCGCCGAACCATGCGCCTCGCATGGCCGTCCCCGACGTGAGGGCGTTCTCGAGCGACCGCCCGGTGAACCCCCGCTGCTGAAGGGCCGAGATCAGGCCTCGCGCGAGCTCGGGACGATCGATCACCGGTTCGGCGCCGTCGTCGGCACCGTCCTCGGCCGTCGCGAACCGATCGTGTGCGAGCACGATCGATCCGGGCCGCACGGTCGCCATGGCCGCGTCCAGGCGTTCCGTCTGTTCCATCGGCTTGGAGTCCCGGAGAGTCGGCCCCCACATCACCGGTTCGAGTCCGGATCGCCGCACGAGGTGCCAGGTGAGGAGGTTCTGGCGTCCGTACGGCGGCCGCAACCACCGCACGGGGGCGCCGGCGAGGTCCTCGAGTTCGGCTCGACCGTCGACGCACCGTCTCCGGACCTCCGACGTCGGCAGGCCGACGAGGGCGCGGTGGTCGACGCCGTGGAGCGCGACCTCATGTCCTCTCGCCACAGTTTCTCGGACGACGTCCGGGTGACGCCGCGCCTGGGTGAGGAGGACGAAGAACGTCGCCGTGAAGCCCGCGCCCTCGAGCTCGTCCTGGATGAGGCGGGTCGTGACGGGGTCCGGTCCGTCGTCGTACGTCAGGACGACGTCCGGCTCGTCCGCGACCACGGCGACGACCGAACCGACGATGGCGCTGTGCTCTCGCACGAAGCGGCCGAGCCGTCGCCGGAGGGTCATCGCGTCATTCCTCGCTGATCGGGGAAGCGAGCCCGGCTGTGCGCTCGCCTCGCTGGCCCGTCGGCCGGGCGTACTCATGATAGGCGACGCCCAACGCGCCGGCGGCCATCCCCGCGCCCCGGAACACGGCGCGCAGCCCTCGGGCCGAATGATGATCGGAGCGCACGAGGGCACCGGCGGCAGCCCGAGCGGCGCCGCCCGCGATGCGGGCGATGCCGCCCAGGAGAGCCTTCGCGCGCACGACCACTCGGCGAGAGAGAGTCGGGGCCAGAATGAGGTCGACCCGTGTCGTGGTGGTGCCGTGGCTCCACGCGCGGGTGAGCACCCAACGGACCGTCGTCCGCTCCACGGGAACGCGGTCCTCGGCGACCGATTCCTCGCACCACACGATGACCCCTCCGCGTGTCACGATCAGGCGGGTCAGCAACGTGTCCTCGCCGCCTCCGAGCCCCAGTCGTTCGTCGAAGCGCACACCGAGCGCACGGAGTTGCGCGACGTCGAGGAGGAGGTTGCCGGCGGCCGCGGCACGAACGGGACTCCCCGTCGGAAGGGAACGGCGCTGGAAGAAGCGTCCAGCCTCGATCCACCGCGGGACCTCCCCGGCGAAAACCGGCACGACCCGCCCGGCCACGGCGGCGCTGCCGTGTCGTTCCCAGGTCGTCACGAGCTCCCGGAGCCACCCGGGCCTCGGCGTCTCGTCATCATCGATGAAGACGACGATCGTGGAGTCGGTCGACTCGTCGAGGGCTCGGTTACGAGCGGCCGCGATCCCCGGTACCGGTTCGATCACGTAGTCGACATCGTCGGCCGCGAGCGAGGCGACCGCCGGTCCCGCGCTCCCGAGCGGATCGTTGTCCACCACGAGGACGCGCCCGACGTAGTCGTGGCCGCCGGGGGCATCGTCCACGAGCAGACGGATGTAGTCGAGCACCACCGGCAG
>CAKTZW010000464.1 GCA_934636065.1 uncultured Labedella sp. | reverse complement strand
GATCCAGTTGCGCTGCATCGTCAGCACCTTGGCCGGCCAGGTGCCCTCGAGCTGGTTGAGGTCGTCGACGAGACGGTCGGCGTACTTCGTGATCCCGAAGAACCACTGCGTCAGGTCCTTCTTCTCGACGAGGTTGTCGCAGCGCTCGCAGCGGCCGTCGATGACCTGCTCGTTCGCCAGCACCGTCTGGTCGTACGGGCACCAGTTGACGAGGCTCGCCTTCCGGTAGGCGAGGCCGCGCTCGTGGAGCTTCAGGAACAGCCACTGGTTCCACTTGTAGTAGTCGGGGCTCGCCGTGACGAGAGTGCGGTCCCAGTCGAAGGACGCGGCGTAGCGCCGCATGCTGGCCTTCTGCTGCTCGATGTTGTCGTAGGTCCAACCACGCGGGTCGAGGCCGCGCTTGATCGCCGCGTTCTCCGCGGGCAGGCCGAAGGCGTCCCAGCCGATCGGGTGCAGCACGTTGAAGCCCTGCTGCCGCCAATAGCGCGCGATGACGTCTCCGAGCGCGTACGCCTCGGCGTGCCCCATGTGCAGGTCTCCCGACGGGTACGGGAACATGTCGAGGACGTACTTGCGCGGACGCTTGTCCTCGGGGTCGTCCGTCGCGAAGGGACGGAGCTCTTCCCAGACCGGAAGCCACTTGGCCTGCAAGGCCGCAGGGTCGTACTTCAGCGTGGGCCGGGGAGAAGGGGCGTCGGTCACGTGACTCTCATTCGTTGCGGGAAGGCCGGGTGTCCTGCGGGCGTGCCGCCGGTGCCGACTCTCTACGTTACCGGGTCACGAGCGGTGCGCGGCCAGTTCGGCCGGCAGCCCGAGAGCCGCCAGAAGGGGCCGCGCCTTGAGGAGCGTCTCCGCCACTTCGCTCTCGGGTTTCGACAGGGCGGTGATGCCGCCGCCCGTCCCGATCCGGGCCTCCCCGCCGGCGAAGACGATGCTCCGGATGACCATCGCCAGGTCGAGGCCGCCGTCCGCGCCGATCCAGCCGAACGTCCCGGCATACGCCCCGCGCGGTCCGCTCTCGAGGCCCGCGAGGATGGTCATCGCGCGGTGCTTCGGAGCCCCGGTCATCGACCCGGCCGGGAAGCTCGCCGC
The DNA here is from genome assembly GCA_934636065.1 of uncultured Labedella sp. Taxonomy (GTDB): domain Bacteria; phylum Actinomycetota; class Actinomycetes; order Actinomycetales; family Microbacteriaceae; genus Labedella. The sequence goes on along the minus strand of CAKTZW010000464.1, from coordinate 1,544 downwards.
CAGCGCGTCCAGCGCGTCCCGGTCGTCGTCGAGGACCGCGGCGACGGTGCTCACGAGCTGGTGCACGCTCGAGAACGACTCGACGCTGAACAGCTCCTCGACCTCGACCGAGCCCAGCCGGGCGACCCGGCCGAGGTCGTTGCGCATGAGGTCGACGATCATCAGGTTCTCCGCGCGCTCCTTCTCGTCGGAACGGAGCTCGCGGGCGAGGGCGGCGTCGCTCGCGGAGTCGGCGCCGCGCGGGCGCGTCCCCTTGATGGGACGGGTGACGACGCGGCGTCCGTCGACGCGCAGGAAGCGCTCGGGAGAGCTGCTCGCGACCGCGACGTCGCCGATGCGGAGGAACGCGCCGTGGGGCGCGGGGCTCGACGCGCGCAGCCGCTCGTAGGCCTCGAACGCGTCGCCGGGATCCGACACCCGGGCCTCGTTGGTGAGGCACACCTGATACGCGTCGCCACGGGCGATCGCCGCCTGGCACGCCTCGATCGCGGACAGGTACGCCGCGCGGTCGTGTCTCCAGGTGACGGTCGGCGGTTGCGGTCGAGCGGACGACGAGGGCGCGCTCGTCGCGCGGGCGACGGGAGGCACGGGCTCCCGCGCGGTCGTGAGGACCTGCTCGACGGTCCCGCTTCCGTGGTCGAACGCCCACAGCCGATCGGGTTGCACGAGAAGCGCGTCCGGCAGATCGGTCTGGGCTCGCGGGACGCCGACGAGGTCGGCGCCGTACTCGTACGAGAACCAGCCGACCCAGCCGCCGCGGAAGGGGTGGCCACCGGGCCCCGTCGGCGCATCGGCCAGCGCGGGGCGCAGGGCCGCTATCGCGTCGCCCGCGACGGGACGACCGTCGACCGTGGTCCGCCCGTCTCGTGACAGCAGGACACGGGCGCCCGCACCCAGATAGCTGACGCCGCTCGTGGCGCCCTCCCCCGCGTCAAGCCAGAAGACGTTGCGCTCGGTCGCGACGAGGTCCCTCGCCAGGTCCGCGAAGCGCCGGGCCGCCGCGCGCGTCTCCTCGGGTCCCCCGGACGACGGCGTCGCGGGGGTCACGGCGCGACCGCGTCGGTGCGGCGTCGGAGTTCGCCGTCGACCATCGTCGCGCGAGCGACGCGGAGGCCGGCGGGGACGTCGGCGTGGGAGATGAGGAGCACCGTTCGATCCGACGCCGCGTCGAGCAGGTCGCGCAGCAGCCTGTCGGCGAGGTCCGACTCGACGCTCGCCGTCGGCTCGTCGAGCACGATGATCGGGAAGTCATGCAGCAGGGCCCGAGCGAGCGCGATGCGACCGGCCTGACCGCCCGAGACCAGCGCGCCCCGTTCCCCGACCCGCGCGTCGAGGCCTCCACGTGCGGCGACCCACGCGCTGAGGCCGACCCGCTCGAGCACGGCCGTGAGGGCGGCGTCGTCGGCGTCGTCGCGCGCGAACAGCAGGTTCTGCCGGATGGAGTCGTCGAACAGGAACGGACGCTGCTCGACGAGACCGACGACCCGCCGGACGGCGTCGGGGTGGAGCGTCCGGACGTCGACGCCGCGGAGACGATAGTCGCC
>CAKTZW010000463.1 GCA_934636065.1 uncultured Labedella sp. | reverse complement strand
GTATTGGGACCGCCTCCGGACCGAGTGGTCCTGGACCCACGGGCGGGTTGAGATGGACTCGCTGTTCCTCGACCCGAACGCGTTCCTGCGCGAGCACCTCACCGAGGAGGTGCTCGCCGGCGGGACCGCTCAGGAGCGGGCGTCCGTCGGGCACGTGCACCTGTCCGTCGGCGACCTCGCGAGCGCCCGCGCGTTCTACGTCGACGCGCTCGGCTTCGACGAGACGGCCGACTACCGCGGCTCCGCACTGTTCGTCAGCGCGGGCGGTTACCACCACCACATGGCGATGAACGTATGGAACTCGCGCGGCGCTGGCCCCCGGATGCCTGCACTCGGCCTCGGTCGCGTCGACCTCGTGCTGCCGGGAAGCGACGACCTCGGCGAACTCGGCGAGCGCCTCCGCCACCACGGCGTCGCGGTGCGCGACGACGGCCGCGGCATCGCCTTCGACGACCCGTGGAAGAACGCGGTCCTCGCCACCGCCACGGGCTAGACCCGCGAAACGACAGAATCGCCCCGTTCGAGGACGGGGCGATTCGTGTTCTGTCTCAACCAGAGGAGTGGGATGAACCCTGTGCGCCCGGAGGGATTCGAACCCCCAACCTTCTGATCCGTAGTCAGATGCTCTATCCGTTGAGCTACGGGCGCAGTTTGCGGCTTCCGAAGCGGTTTCCCGCTCGCAGGCCAGAGTAGAGCCTATCAGGCCGGTGCGGGCCGACGCCAATCGAGGCGAGGGCGGGCACGCGTCACTTCACCGCACCGGAGGTGAGGCCGGAGACGAGGCGGCGCTGCAGGAACACCGCCGCAGCGAAGACGGGGACGACGCCGATGAGCGACGCCGCCGCGATCTTCCCGAAGTCCTGCACGCGCTCTCCGAGCAGGAGCGACAGGATGACCGGGACGGTCTGAGCATCGGGACCCTGCGTGAGGAACGTCGCGAAGAGGAACTCGTTGTAGTTGAGCACCGCGACGATCACGCCGACGGCCACGAGCGCGGGAGTGAGCAGCGGCGTCACGACGCTCACGAGCACACGCCACTCCCCCGCGCCGTCGAGCTGCGCCGCCTCGTCGAGCTCGACCGGCAGCCGGCGCACGAAGCCCTCGAGCAGCCAGATCGCGACGGCTGTGTTCGCGAGGGCGTAGACGAGCGTCAGCCCGCCGAGGGTGTTGTTGAGCCCGAGCACCCGCAGCAACGTGAACAGCGGCACGATCGCCACGATCGGCGGAAGCAGCCACGGGCTCAGCACGAGACCGGCGAGCGACCGTCCGCCGGTGCGATGACGCGCCATCGCCCACGCGGCCGGCAGGGCGAATGCGAGCGTGAGGAGCGCCCCGGCGAGCGACGCGATCACCGAGTTGAGCACGGCGCGCGGCAGTCCGGTCTCGGTGAGGGCGGCGACCCAGTTGCCCCCGTCCGGAGGCAGCGGCACGAGCGAGCCGGCCGAGATCTGTCCCTGGCTCATGAACGACACCGACACGAGGTACGCCAGCGGGATGAGCGCCGCGAGCAGCGACAGTCCCACCCACACCCGCGCCCCCCAGGACGCCCGCCCGTGCGGAGCCCGCTCACGACGCCGCCGATCGCCGGCGCCGCCCCCCTTCCCCTTCCCCGAAGTGCGGGTTCCGGCCGCTTCCCACCCCGCTGAAGCGGCCGAAGCCCGCACTTCGGGCGTATTGGAGGTGGGGATGACGGGACGCAACGTTTGGTCAGTCATTGTGGAGCCTCCGGGTGATGGCGACGACGGGGAGGGTCACGAGCGTGACGACGACGGCGAGCAGCAGTGTGATGACGGCGGCGCGACCGACGTCGAACTGCTGGAGCGCGGCCTGCCAGATGACGTACGCGGGCAGCGTCGTCGACTGGCCGGGGCCGCCCGAGGTCATCACGTAGACGAGGTCGAAGACCTTGAACGCGAGCACGAGCCGGATGAGGAACGCGGCACCGATCGTCCCCGCGATCGCCGGGAGGGTGATGCTCCGGAAGAGCCGGAAGCCGTGCGCTCCGTCGAGAGCGGCGGCCTCCCCCACCTCGGCGTCCTGACCGATGAGGGCCGCGAACACGAGCAGGACGATGAGGGGCGTCCACTCCCACACGTCCGCGAGCGCCACCCCGCCGAACGCGAGCACCGGGTGCGACAGCACGGACACCGGGTCGGTGCCGGGCAGGACGATGCGGAGCACCGTGTCGACGAGTCCGCCGGACGGGTTGAAGACGAGCTTCCACAGGATGCCCACGACGACGGGCGGGGTGATCATCGGCAGCAGCAGCAACGTGCGGACGAGGGACCCGGCGCGGACCGAGCGCCACAGCGCGACGGCCGTCGCGACGCCCAGCACGACGCTCACCATGGCGACGAGCACGGCGTAGACGACGCCGCGGACGAGCGAGGCGATGACGTCGCCGTCGCCGAGGACCTCCTCGATCGTGGCCGTGCCGACGAACTTCTGGAGCGGTCGACCGAGGCTCGACTCGGTGAGCGCGGCGAGGGCGATGAACGCGAGCGGATAGGCGCCGAGCACCACGAGCGCGAGGACCGCCGGGGTGACGAAGACGCGGCGTGGCCACGTGGTGCGCGGGCGTGCGCGGTGCGCTCCGGTCCGTCGGCTCGGAGTCGGGTTCTGTTCCCGAGCTGGTCGCCGCCCTTCGACAAGCTCAGGGAC
>CAKTZW010000462.1 GCA_934636065.1 uncultured Labedella sp. | reverse complement strand
ACCCTGAACCGCCAGGGCAACGATATCGGCACGAGCTATCGCTCGGCGATCTTCTACACCAACGATGAACAGAAGACGGTGGCGCAAGACACGATCGCCGACGTCGACGCCTCGGGCATCTGGCCGGGGAAGGTCGTCACCGAGGTCGCCCGCGTGCGCGACTTCTGGGAGGCGGAGCCGGAGCACCAGGACTACCTCCAGGTGTATCCGAACGGCTACACCTGCCACTTCGTGCGGCCGGGCTGGAAGCTGCCGAAGCGTGAGGACGCTCAGCCCGTGAGCTGACCCTCCTACGGATACCAAGAGATGGCGCCGGTACTCGAATTTTCGAGTACCGGCGCGATCTTTTGGTATTCCGGGGGTCAGGGCTGGAGGGGGACGGCAGGTGGCGCGTCGAGCAGCTTGAGCATGCGGGTGTTGCCGAGGGTGTTCGGCTTGACGCGAGCGAGCTCGAGGAACTCGGCGACGCCCTCATCGCTCGACCGCACGAGTTCCGCGTACACCTCCGGCGGCACGACGGTCTCGCCGATGGGTCGGAAGCCGTGGCCCTCGAAGAAGTCGACCTCGAACGTGAGGCAGAAGAGGCGCTTGAGTCCGAGCGCGACGGCGTCGCGCTGCAACTCCTCGAGGATCGCGTGGCCGACGCCGTGGTGCAGCCACGTCTCCGCCACGGCGAGCGTGCGGACCTCGCCGAGGTCCTCCCAGAGGGTGTGGAGGGCGCCGCACCCCACGAGCTCTCCTCCGGGCGCCTCGGCGACCTGGAACTCCTGAATGGACTCGTAGTAGGCCACGCGCTCCTTGCCGATGAGGATGCGGCGTCGGACGTACGGTGCGACGAGGGACTCGATCGCGGGGACGTCGGAAGCGCGGGCACGGCGGACGGTGAAGGGTGAGGCCATCCCCCCACCCTAGATCGCCCCTGCGACATGAAAACGGAGATGGTGCACGTGGCTACGTGCACCATCTCCGTTTTCATGTAGTGGGGGAAGGGGGAACGCCCCCGGCCGGGTGGCCGGGGGCGTTCCTCGTGCAGCGGTACGGACGACGATCAGATCGCGAGGTCCGGGGTCGCCGGGCCGGTGCCGAGCGACCGACCGGAGTTAATCCCCGCACCCACGGCCTCGGCTCGCGTCGAGGTCGTGATGAGGAACTCGCCGCCGATGAAGTCCACGTGGACGTGGTCGCCGGGGTTGAGCTCGCCGTGCAGGATCTTCTCCGACAGCCGGTCCTCGACCTCGTTCTGCATCGCGCGACGCAGCGGCCGGGCGCCGAGGGTCGGGTCGAAGCCGACCTCGATGAGCCGCTCCTTGGCGGAGAGCGTGAGCTCCACCGTCATGTCGCGGTCGAGCAGACGGTCCGCGAGACGCTTCACGAAGAGGTCGACGATCTGCAGCAGCTCGGCCTTGCTGAGCTGCGGGAACACGATCGTGTCGTCGACGCGGTTGAGGAACTCGGGCTTGAAGTGCTTCTTGAGCTCCTCGTTGACCTTGCCCTTCATGATCTCGTACGTGATCGACGAGTCACCCTCGACCTGGAACCCGACGGGTCCGCCCGAGATGCCCTTCGAACCGAGGTTCGTGGTCATGATGATGACGGTGTTCTTGAAGTCGATGACGCGGCCCTGGCCGTCGGTGAGACGCCCCTCCTCGAGCACCTGCAACAGCGAGTTGAAGATGTCGGGGTGCGCCTTCTCGATCTCGTCGAAGAGCACGACGCTGAACGGCTTGCGGCGGACCTTCTCCGTGAGCTGGCCGCCCTCCTCGAAGCCGACGAACCCGGGAGGAGCACCGAACAGTCGCGAGACGGTGTGCTTCTCGCCGTACTCCGACATGTCGAGCGAGATCATCGCGTCCTCGTCGTCGAAGAGGAACTCCGCGAGCGCCTTCGCGAGCTCGGTCTTACCGACACCCGTGGGGCCGGCGAAGATGAACGAGCCCGAGGGACGCTTCGGGTCCTTGAGGCCGGCACGCGTGCGGCGGATCGTGCGGGAGAGTGCCGCGATGGCCTCCTCCTGACCGATGACGCGCTCGTGCAGGGCCTTCTCCATGAAGACGAGCCGCGAGGACTCCTCCTCCGTGAGCTTGAACACGGGGATGCCGGTCGCCTGCGCCAGCACCTCGGCGATGAGGCCCTCGTCGACCGTCGCGGTCGTCTTGACCTCGCCGCTGCGCCACTGCTTCTCGAGGCGGAGACGCTCGCCGAGAAGGTTCTTCTCCTCGTCGCGCAGGCTCGCGGCCTTCTCGAAGTCCTGGTCCTCGATCGCCGTCTCCTTCGCGGCGCGGACGACCGAGATCTTCTCGTCGAACTCACGCAGCTCCGGCGGGCTCGAGAGGATCGAGAGGCGCAGGCGGGCGCCGGCCTCGTCGATCAGGTCGATGGCCTTGTCGGGGAGGAAGCGGTCGGCGACGTAGCGGTCGGCGAGGTTCGCCGCCGCGACGATCGCGCCGTCCGTGATCGACACCTTGTGGAACGCCTCGTACTTGTCGCGGAGTCCCTTGAGGATGTTGATTGCGTGCGGGAGGCTCGGCTCCGCCACCTGGATGGGCTGGAACCGGCGCTCGAGCGCCGCGTCCTTCTCGAAGTGCTTGCGGTACTCGTCGAGCGTCGTGGCGCCGATGGTCTGCAGCTCGCCGCGCGCGAGGAGCGGCTTGAGGATCGACGCCGCGTCGATCGCGCCC
>CAKTZW010000461.1 GCA_934636065.1 uncultured Labedella sp. | reverse complement strand
AACGAAGCCGTCGCGCGTCACCTGCGGCAGCGCCCAGACGAACACGTCGGCGGTGCCCCGGGCCAGCGCCGCCTCGGCGGCCGCATCGATCTCGCCCCATTGTTCCGCCTGCTCCGGCAGCAGCACGAACCCGGCCAGATAGTGCTGCTCCCCGATCGGGTAGCCGAGCCGGGCGGTCGCCTCGGCGATGCCGCGCGCGGTCGCGCCGCGATTTCCGGCCGTCACCCAGTCATAATCTTCCAGCTGCAGGCGATCGAACGCTGGTTTCGCCCAGCCGACCGGCAAGGTCGCCCGCTTGAGTTCGGGGGCAGCGGCGTCGAGCACCGTCGGCAGATAGGCGAGCAGCAGCACCTCCGCGTCGCCCGCTTGGTCCTTCACCGCATCGCGCAGCGCCGCCGTCGATGCTGCGAGCAGCGCCCCTGCCGCGTCGAGCAACGCGATCTGCGCCCCGTTCATGATCCCCCGCACGTCCGGGATCGACACCGGCGATCCGCTGCGGATCGTCCACGTGTACGAGGAGCTGCTGCCCTACGCCGTCCTCTGGGGCGTGGAGAAGCAGTGGGCCGAGGTGCTCGAGACCCGCGTGCGCGAGGCCGGCACCTCGTTGGACTGGTACGGCGGGTCCGGCTTCTCGTCCGTGCACTTCGTCACGACGTACGCGGCGCTCCAGTCGGCGTCGGCCGCGTCGACCTCCTGGTCGGGCTCCGGCAGCGGGAGCTTCACGGGCGGGTCGATGGGCGGCGGCTTCTCGGGCATGGGCTCGGGAGGCGGTGGCGGCGGGGGCCGCTGAGCGGAATGGCGCCCGCTCGTCGGTCGTTACGGGCACTTGGCGGTCGTCGCGACGACAGCGGACCGGCGCCGAGGAGAGGAGAGATCATGCGCGTCTTCGTGCTCGGGATCACGGGAGCCGTCGGCGGACTGCTCGCCGACCGCCTCGTCGAGGCCGGCGACACCGTATGGGGACTCGTGCGCAGCGAGCAGCAGCGGGAAGCGCTCGCCGCGCGTGGCGTCGAGACCGTCGTCGGCGACCTGGCCGAGCTGTCGGCGTCGGAACTCGCCGCCGCGTTCCGTGGGTCGGACGTGATCGTGTTCAGCGCCGGCTCGAACGGCGGCGCCCGGTCGGTCACGACCGCCATCGACGGACACGCGGTGTCGGTCGCCCTCGACGCGGCCCACCGCGCAGGCGTCGGCCGATTCGTGCTGGTGTCCGTGATGCCCGAGTCGTGGAGGGAACGTGAACTCAGCGACGACGAGGAGTACTACTTCGCCGTCAAGAAGCAGGCGGACGTGGCGGTGTCGCGCAGCGACCTCGACTGGGTCATCCTGCGCCCCGCGCTCCTCACGGACGAGGAGGGCACCGGTCGCGTGTCGCTCGGTCCGGCGGAGGTCCACGAGCAGATCGCGCGCGCCGATGTCGCAGCGGTTCTCGCGGCTCTCGTGCACGAGCCGCGCGTGCGGCGACGAATCCTCGAATTGAACTCCGGGAGCGAGCCCGTCGAGGAGGCCCTGGCGGCGGTCGTCGCTCGACTCTGACGCGGAAGGTGAGTGCTGGGGCCGGGCTCGGCCTCAGACGGCGAAGTCCTCCGGCCAACCGTGCTCGGCGAGGTAGCGGCGCACCCGGTCGATGTCGTCGTCCGATGGCAGCTCGGAGGTGACGCGCGCGATCGCCGTCGCGACGTCGATGCGGCTCGACGTCCCGCCGTCCGCCGCGAGCTCGGAACCCACCTCGGTCACCTCGGCATCCGTCAGGCGCCGCCGGAGCAGGGCGACGAGCGGAACGAAGTCCTGCTCCGGCAGGCCGGCCGGATAACCGGCGCGGAGCCAGCGGACGACGCGGCGGACGAGTCCCGAGCGTTCCCGGTCGGCCGTGTCCGCGGCACCGGAGGCGAGCAGCTCGCTCGGGTCGGCGAGCGGCCACCCGGCACTCGCGAGCCGGGCCGAGACGCGCACGAGGTCCTCCGGAAGCGCCGGCCCGAGCAGCAGTTCCTCGACGCGCTCCCGCAGCTGCACGGGAGCGAGCGAGCCACCCGACGCGTCGGCCGCCACCGATTCGGTGACGAGCCGATCGACGACCTGCTCGACCTCCGCGGGGGTGAGACTGCGCCGGAGGATGCCGAGCAGCGGCACGTAGTCCTGCTCCGGCACCCCGCTCGGATAGCCGGCACGGAGCCACCCGACGACCCGGGTGACGATGCCGTCGGCCGCTCCGGACGACCCGTTCTGCGCGGCGTCCGTCACGGTCAGTCCTTCGGCACGAAGGTCGGGATGACGTTCTCGAAGCTCAGCTCCTGGCCGAAGCCCGTCGCGATGATGATCGTCAGACCGAGCACCACCGCGGCCACGACGACGAGGAAGCACAGGGAGCCGAGCACGCGCAGCAGCGGGGCCGGGAGACGCGTCGACCCGCCCGAGACGGTCGTGTCGCTCGCGTCGTTCGCTCCCGCGAGGGTGAAGGAGCGCACGCCGACGGCGAAGAGTGCGGGCAGTCCTGCGCCGAGCAGGAGGGCGATGATCGCCACCTGGCCGGCGGCTTCGAGGAAGAGGGGGAACACGGCTGATGCTCCTTAGGCGTCGGTGGTCTGGGTGGCGGGGCGGCGCGAGTCCTGCCACTCGTCGTTGACATTGTGGGCGCCCACCGCCGTGCGGCGCGAGCGCAGCCAGATCGCGAGCGCGGCCGCAGCGA
>CAKTZW010000460.1 GCA_934636065.1 uncultured Labedella sp. | reverse complement strand
GAGGACGCCTCAATGAAGACACTCTCCCGATTCAGCCTGCGCAACCGCTCGCTCATCACCCTGCTCGCCCTCGTCTCCGCCGTCTTCGGCGCGATCGCGCTCGGCTCCATGCGGCAGGACCTGGTGCCGGCCATGGCATCGCCGACCATCTCCATCGTGTCCTCCTACGAGGGGGCGACGCCGACCGTCGTGGACAGCGAGGTGTCGAGCGTGGTCGAGACCATCGTCGAATCGGTCGACGGCCTCGAGTCGACGACGACGTACAGCGGGTCCGATCTGTCCCTCGTGACGGCGACGTTCGAGCTGGGGCTCGACACCGAGGCTCTCGCGGACGAGATCTCGAAGAAGATCGGCGAGAACAGGACACTCCTGCCGGATGACGTGAAGCCGCAGGTGTCGGCGGCCTCCGTCGACGACTTCCCCGTCATGCAACTCGCGATCAGTCCGGGGGAGACCCAGCTGACGAAGACGCTGCAGGAGTCGATCGCCAAGCGCGTCGAGGGGGTGCCGGGCGTGTGGGAGGCCCGGTTCGTCGGGATCGGCGACGACCAGATGCGGGTGCGGCTCGACGAATCGCGGAGCGACGAGACGGGGATCCGGATCGCGGACCTCCGGGCCGCGATCCTGTCCGGAGGCGCCGTCGAGGCGGCGGGCTCGGTGACCGAGGGCGACCGCACCGTCAACGTGCAGAGTGGGACGCCCGTCTCGACGCCGGAGGACATCGCCGCGCTGCCGATCCTCGCTCCGGCGACGGGCGAGACGATCGCGGTCGGCGACGTCGCCGTCGTCGAGCACCTCGTCCCCGGCGCCTCCATCGTCTCGCGCATCGACGGCGAGCCGACGATCGTCATGCTCGTGACGAAGATCCCGAACGCGAACACGGTCGACCTCTCCGCGAACGTACGTTCCGAGGTGGCCGCCGTGGATCGCGAGTACGACCTGACCTCGACGGTGGTCTTCGACCAGTCGCCCTACATCGAGAAGTCGATCGAGACTCTCGCGACCGAGGGGCTCATCGGTCTCGGCTGCGCCGTCGTCGTCGTGTTCTTCTTCCTGTCGTCGCTGCGGACGACCCTCGTGACCGCGGTCTCGATCCCGAGCTCGATCCTCCTCGCCGCTCTCGCGATGTGGGCGGCCGACTTCTCCATCAACATGATCACGCTCGCGGCGCTCACTGTCGCGATCGGTCGGGTGGTCGACGACTCGATCGTGGTGGTCGAGAGCATCGAACGGGAGATGCTCGTCACGACCGATCGCGTCCAGGCGATCACCACGGGCGTCTCGACGGTCGCGGGAGCGGTGCTCTCGTCCACCCTGACGACCGTCGCGGTCTTCCTGCCGATCGCGTACATCGGCGGAACCCTCGGCGAGCTGTTCCGCCCGTTCGCCCTCACGGCGGCAGCCGCCATGCTCGCGTCGCTCGTGGTGTCGCTCACGATCGTGCCCGTGCTCGCCTACTGGTTCGTCAGTCCACGGTCGCTCGGCGACGGGCGTCCGCGGTTCGACGAACGGGTGCGGACGCGGATCGACCGCGGCTACCGTCCGCTCCTCTCGTGGTCGCTCGCGCACCCGGGTCGCGTCGTCGCCGTCAGCCTCGCGGTCCTCATCGGCACCGGCGCCCTCATCCCGGGCATCTCCACCGGATACCTCGCTCCCCTCGGTGACACGCAGATCCGCGTCATGCAGAAGCTCGACCCGACGACGAGCGTCGACGCCCAGACGCGGAGCGCCGAGGTCGTGGAGGGGGCGCTCGCGGACGTCGACGGGGTCGACCGCGTGCAGACCTCGATCCGCTCCTCGGGCTCGCTCATCGCCGACGCGTCCCTCGGCGGCGGTGCCGGCATCGCGTCCTACCTGCTCTCGACGCCTCCGGGCATCGACCAGACGGCGATGATCGACGAGGTCAGGGACCGCCTCGAATCGCTGCCCGAGTACGACACGCTCGGCGAGCTCGACTACTCGATCGCGAGCGACATGGAGTTCTCCTCCGGCATCGAGATCGGCGTGACGGCTCTCGACGACGCCGAACTGGCCGAGGCGGTCGCCGCGCTGACGGAGCAGGTGGAGAAGCTCCCCTCCGTCGCGGACACGGAATCGACCCTCGCCCACCGCATGAAGCGGATCGAGATCGATGTGGACGGCGCCGCGACCATCGAGCACGGTCTCACGGAGCAGGAGGTGCGCGAAGCGGTGACCGACGCCCTGTCGGATTCCGAGGCCGGAACGATGGTGGTGGACGGCGACACGATCTCGATCCTCGTGGTCCCGGAGAACCGCATCGGTGCGACGGCGGACCTCGACGACATCCCGATCCGGACGGCCACGGGGGCCGAGGAGCCGCTGTCGACGTTCGCGACGGTCGAGGAGACCGAGGGGCCCGTGGTCGTCCAGAGCCAGCAGGGTCTCCGGTCAGCGGTCGTCACGGTCGAGCCGCGTACCGACAACCTGGGAGCGACCTCCGACGAGCTCGCCGCGGCGATCGGTGACCTCGACCTGCCGGACGGGGCGTCCGCGACGCTCGGCGGATCGGTGACGGCGCGCATCGACGCCTTCCAGCAGATGGCGGTCGTGAGTCTCATCGCCGTCCTCATCGTCTACACGATCATGGTCGCCGCCTTCCGGTCCCTCGTCCAGCCCCTGCTCCTCCTCGTCGCCATCCCGTTCGCCGCGACGGGCGGCGCGATCGTCC
>CAKTZW010000459.1 GCA_934636065.1 uncultured Labedella sp. | reverse complement strand
GTACTGGAACGACGGTGGGACGCTCACCGGATTCGACGTCGACGCGATCACCGCGATCGGCGACGAGCTGGGCCTCACGACCTCGTTCAGCGAGATGGCCTTCGACGGGCTCCTCCCCGCGCTGACCTCCGACCGGTGCGACATCCTCCGCTCGGGGCTCTACATCAATGACGAACGGTCGGCCGCCGCCGATGCCATCCCGTACCTCCAGACCGGTCCGGCGCTCGTCGTGCGCGAAGACGACGCCGATCGATTCGCCGAGACCGACGACCTCGCCGGTGCTCGAATCGCCGTCCAGGCGGCGTCCGCCAACGAAGGCATTCTGCAGGAGCTCAGCGCCGACTTCGAGTCGCGCGGGCTGGAGCCCATCGAGATCTCGAGCTACCCGGAATTGCCGGAGACGATGGCGGCTCTCACGAACGATCGCGTCGACGCGACGATGGAGACCGATGTCGCCGCCGCGCAAGCCGCGAAGACTCTCGGGGCGGACTACACGCTCGCCACCTCGATCTTCTCGGCCGACACGGAGTTCGGAATGTACCTCCCGAAGGACAGCCCGCTCACGCCCACCGTCCGCGAGATCGCGGCGGAGCTGACCGACGACGGCACGTTCGCGGAGCTCGCGGAGCAGTACGGTCTGCTCCCGTCGCGCATCGTCGCCCCGTAGGAGCCGGTCGATGACCTTCAACCCAGAGATCTTCTTCGGAGCGATCTTCTCCGTCACTTACCTCCGTGGCGCGCTCACCGCGATCACGCTCGCGATCCTGGTGCAGGCGGCAGCCATCGTCCTCGGCTTCTTCGTCGCCCTCGGCCGGGAGAGCCGACGGCCCACGGTCCGGATCGCGAGCGCCGGCTACGTCTGGCTCTTCCGGGCCGTGCCGGCTCTGCTCATCCTGATCCTCATCTGGAACGCCCTGCCCCAGGTGATCCCCGTCATGAAGGAGACGTGGTTCACCCCGTACCTCGCCGCATTCCTCGGTCTCACCCTCCTCGAGACCGCACTCATGGCGGAGATCCTCCGCTCCGCTCGCGCATCGATCCCATCGGGTCAGGCGCTCGCGGCCAAGGCGCTCGGCCTGCGGCCGTGGAGCGCGATCTGGCATGTGCAGGTCCCGCAGATGATCCGGGTCGCGATCCCGCCCACCGGCAACCAGTTCATCAACATGGTGAAGATGACGAGCCTCGCCTCCGTGATCTCGCTGCAGGAACTTCTGTACACCGCCGCACAGGACGTCTCGAGGACGTTCAGCTACGCCGAGTACTACTCCGCCGCGGCGGTCTACTACCTCGCACTCGTCTCGCTCTTCATGGCATTGCAGGGGCGCCTCGAGCGGAGGTACGCGTGGACGAGCTCCACCCGCCGGCCGCGGAGGGCCGACCAGAAGGCGAAGGAGAGGGTCCATGTCTGACCAGGCGCCACCACTGCTCCGTGCGACCGGAGTGACGAGGATCTACCATGATCAGCCCGCCGTCGACGACGTCTCGTTCGAGACGAGAACGGGCGAGGTCACCGCGATCCTGGGGCCGTCCGGCTCCGGCAAGTCGACCTTCCTCCGCAGCCTCGCGCTCCTCGAGCCCATCGATCGCGGCGAGATCCGGTTCGACGGTCGGCTCGTGGGTCAGCGCGAGAAACGGGGTCGACTCGTCCCCGCCTCCGAGCGACAGCTGGCGGGAGACCGCGAGACGGTCGGCATGGTCTTCCAGAGCTTCAACCTGTTCCCCCACATGTCCGTCGAGCGGAACATCACCCTCTCCCTGGGTGTGCACCGGCGCGGCTCGACGGTCGAGAATCTCGATGTCGCCCGCGCGATGCTCGCGAACGTGGGCCTCGACGGCTTCGGCGCGAAGTTCCCGGGTGAGCTGTCCGGGGGCCAGCAGCAGCGTGTGGCGATCGCGCGCGCCCTCGTGCTCAATCCGAAGATCATGCTCTTCGACGAGCCGACCTCCGCGCTCGACCCCGAACTGGTGCGCGACGTGCTCCGTGTCATGGAGTCGCTCGCCGAGCAGGGGATGACGATGATCGTCGTCACCCACGAGGTCGGCTTCGCGCGGAATGTGGCCTCCCGCGTGATGCTCTTCGAGCGCGGTCGCATCGTGGAGGACTGCCCGCCGGAGCGGTTCTTCTCCGACCAGGCGTCCGCGCGCACGCACGCTTTCCTCGACCACGTGCTCTGACGCGGCCGGCCCTCCGGGTGCCCGCCCACCGACCTCCTCCACGACGACCCGACACGGCGCCACTCACCGGTGCGCCCGACGAAAGGAATCCCATGACCGACGGCGACACGTACGGCCCGGCCGAGAACTACTTCCACAAGCTGCTCGGACCGGAGCCGGAGCCGGGGTTCTCCGACCCCGCGGAGCTCGAGCGCAACTGGGGGCGGCGCTGGGGGCGCGGTGACGAGACGAGCACGCTTCGCACGGTGCTCGTCCGCCGTCCGAATCCGGGAATGGGCGACATCCGAGCCGACGCCTGGAGCGAGGAGGCGCAGGCCCTCGTCGACCCCGACCGGAACTGGTACTACAAGCGCGCGACCCCGCCCGACATGGAGACGGTGCGCGATCAGCACCAGCAGCTCGTCGACGCGCTGGAGGCGGAGGGCATCGAGGTCGTCGTCGCGCCCGAGCTCCCCCGGACGTTCACCAAGTCCGTCTACGCCCGCGACCCCCTCCTGACGGTCCCCGGCGGCGCGA
>CAKTZW010000458.1 GCA_934636065.1 uncultured Labedella sp. | reverse complement strand
TGCAGGCGACCTACGAATCCGAGCTGAATCGGTGACATCCGGCACCCTTCCGCTGTCACCCTCCCGCCGGGACGACGTGTCCGCGTCGCCCCGGCGGGGCCACCCCCGGGGTCCGAGAGCCCGGTGGGCCGGCTGGTTGTTCGCACTCCCCGCCCTCCTGATGTACGCGGGCTTCTGCCTGTACCCGGTCCTCACCGCGGTGCAGTACTCGTTCTACGACTGGGACGGCATCGGCCCGGCCACGTGGGTGGGAGCGGCGAACTACCTGGCCGTGTTCACCGAACCGCAGCTGCTCGCGTCCATCCTGCACTCCCTCATCCTGATCGTCTTCTTCACCGTGTTGCCGCTTCTCCTGGCACTCCTGGTCGCCTCCATCGTCCGGGAGATCCGCTCCCGAGCCCTGGGAGCGACGGCTCGCACATTGATGTTCCTCCCGCAGATCATCCCGGGGGCCGCCGCAGCGGTCGCCTGGACCTGGATGTACTCGCCCAACGGGGCGGTCAATCAGCTGTTCGGCGCGATCGGGCTCGGTGACGTGAGCCGGGCGTGGCTCGGGGACTTCACCTGGGCGCTTCCCGCCGTCGGCATCATCGGCACCTGGCTGTCGATGGGCCTGTGCACGCTTCTGCTGCTCTCCGGGATCGGGAAGATCGACGCCGCCCTCTACGAGGCGGCGGTCCTCGACGGCGCGAACCGTGTTCAGCAGTTCCTCGCCGTCACGCTGCCGGGGCTCCGGCGGGAGATCGGCGTCTGCGTGACCATCACCGTGATCGCCGCGCTGGCCAGCTTCGACGTCGTGTTCATGACCACGCAGGGCGGACCCGGCTACAGCACCATGGTGCCTGGCGTGCAGGTGTATCGGCTCGCATTCACCCAGTTCGAGATCGGCCAGGCGTCCGCGCTGGCCATCGTGTTGAGCATGCTCGTCCTCCTCGTCGTCGTGCCACTGCAGTCGTTGTTCCGGGAGAGGTAAGTGGACGTCGCCAAGATCAAGGATGCCGCGCCGCGCGCGATCCTCCTCACCGTGGTCGCTCTGTTCTCGGTGTTCCCGCTGCTGTCCATGCTGTCCGCGGCGCTGCAACCGCAGGGGACCTCGCCCGCCGGGCTGTCGTGGCCAGCGGACCCGCAGTGGGGCAACTTCGTGGACGCGTGGAACGTCGCCAACCTGACCGTGCTGCTGCGTTCGAGCGTCGTGCTGGTCCTCGGCGTCGTGCCGGCCACGCTGCTCTTCGCCGCCCTCGCCGGGTACGCGCTCGGGCAGTTGCGGATCCGATTCGGCGGCATCTTCTTCGTGCTGCTGCTGTTCGGGCTGACCCTGCCGTATGAAGTGGTCGTCGTGCCGCTGTACTACCAGATGGAGGCGCTCGGCCTCCTCAACACCCAACTCGGCCTCGTCCTGGCGTTGATCGGGCTGAACATGCCTTTCGCGGTGTACTGGATGCGCGCACACTTCCAGTCGGTGCCCGACGAGCTCGGCGAGGCCAGCGCCCTCGACGGGGCCGGGCCGTGGCAGGCGTTCCTGCACGTGCAGCTCCCGCTCGCGGGCCCCGCCCTGGCGAGCCTCGGGATCCTCAGCTTCCTCGGCACCTGGAACCAGTTCCTCCTGGCCATCGTCCTCATCGACGACCCGAACGACCGCACCATGGCCGGGGCGCTGCAATCCTTCGTCGGCGCGCACAGCACCGATGTCGTGCTCCTCAATGCGGGTGCCCTGCTCATCATGGCGCCCACGATCCTCGTCTTCGTCATCTTCCAGAAGTACTTCCTGCGCGCCATGCTCGCCGGTGCCGTGAAGGGCTGACGTCCTTTCGCGCCGTTCCACCGACGACCGCGCCCACCCCGAGCGGAGAGCCATTCGTGCCCACCCATCAGCCCCCCACACCCGTGCGCCTGCGCGCCGGAGACCTGCACGCCGCAATCGACTCGAGCCGCGGCATCGTCGAACTGACGACGCCGGCCGGGACGCGTCTCGCGCGCCTCCGGCTGGCCGCAGGCATCGACACCCTCGACGGACCGGACGAGCTCGACCGGTCGCGCCTCGCTCTGCGCGCGCGAGGCGATCGCGGCGAGGTCACACTCGCTCAGGCGAGTTCGATCTGGGATCAGCACCTCACCACCATCCGGGCTCGGAGCGGAGCGCTCGAGGTCGACACGACGGTGACCGGGCAGGGAGCGATCACCACGATCCATCAGCTCGGCCTGCGCGGCGTGGGGCAGGGGTTCCTCGCCAGCGACGCCGTCCATCGCACGCTGTTCGCCCCCACGCCGGATCAGCCGTGGCGGGTGCTGCGCACCGCCGCGGAATCCGCCGCGCTCGGTGTGGTCGGTGACGGCGGTGAGCCGGGACTGGGGCGGTGGCTCTTCACTCCGCCGCCGCTGTGCCTCGGCCTCTCGCCCGAGAAGGGAGATGACGCCGACCCGCCGTCCGGGCCCTGGCTCATGGTCGGCGTCGCGGCCGCACGCCGTCCTTTCACGCAGTTCACCTACGAGGCGCTCACCCCGGGCTTCTCGCTCCGCTACGACTACGACGCACACACCGTCGTCGACGGATCGTTCACGACCCCGACCCTGCTGTTCTTCCTGGCCGACGACCCGTACGAGGGACTGGCCTCCTATCGAGAGCTGCTCGAGCAGCGCGGGCTCGTGCCGGCCCGTCCGCAGCCGGAGCCGTCCGCTGTGTGGCGCGAGCCGATGTTCTG
>CAKTZW010000457.1 GCA_934636065.1 uncultured Labedella sp. | reverse complement strand
CTCCACGGTCGTCCACGTCCGGAGCGCCTCCAAGCCGTCCGCGACCGGACGCCCCGTGACCTCGCGGACCGCCTCGATGCGATCGGCTCCCGAGGTGAGCGGTTCCGCGTCGATCCCGACGGCGGTCGCTCCGACCGCGACGACGGACACGGAGCCCGCGTGGCTCACGCTCCCGATCGCGCGTCGGCCGGTCCGAGGGTCCGAGACCTCGGGGCGGCCGTGGTCACCACCGCAGCGCGTGCAGCGCGCGGTGACGGAGAGGTCCGCCGCCGGGACCGACCACAGCCGGCCGGCCGCCGCACGCAACAACGACCGCCCGCCGAGCCGGCGCGCGCGCACGTCGGTCGGCTCGTCGCGACGGCCGCGCAGCACGACGAGGGGACCCGGGAGCCGCACGAGAGGGGAGAGGTCAGCCACGCCGTGCACCGCCTCGATCTCCACGTGCCCATGGTGCCACGCGAGGGGGAGCCGGGGGTCCGCGCGGCGCCGTGGTCCGCGGCGGCTACCATCGGGGGGTGACCACGCCCGCCGCATCCACCGACCGCCACGCCGCCGTGCTCTCGCGTGCGCTCGACTCGGCGGCCTCGGCCGCCGACGGGGGGCTCGACGCCGTCGTGGCCGCTGGGCAGGCGGCGATCGTCGGCGAACCGCACGTCGAGCTCGTCAGTCTCACGACTGTCGACGGCGACACCGGCGGTCCCCTCGACAGCGGCCACAGCGGATCCGTGCGCGTCACGATCGAGGCGTCGGTCGACGGCGTCGGAGGCTCCGCCTCGCGCACCTTCTTCGTCGCCTGACCCGCCTCGCGGCAGCGCCTAAGCTTGAGGGAGCCGTCCCCGAGGAGTCCCCCGCACATGTCCGACACCACGTCGCCCTCCGCCGCGTCCGCAGCGGCGGAGCCCACCGAGCAGGAGATCACCGAGCAGAAGGCCGTACGCCTCGCGAAGCGGCAACGGCTGCTCGACGAGGCGACGGACGCCGCCGGCGGCGCGTATCCCGTCTCGGTCCCGGTGACGCACACCATCCGCGAGGTCCGCGAGGCGTACGGCGAGCTGGCCCCGGACGAGTCCGCCGGGGTCACCGTCGGCGTCGCGGGTCGCGTGGTGCACCTCCGCAACACGGGCAAGCTCTGCTTCGCGAGCCTGCAGGCCGGCGACGGCACCCGCATCCAGGCCATGGTGAGCCTCGCGGCCGTGGGGGAGGAGAGCCTCGCCGCGTGGAAGGAGCTCGTCGACCTCGGCGACCACGTCTTCGTCTCGGGCGAGGTGGCGTCGAGCCGTCGCGGTGAGCTCTCGATCATGGTCGCCGACTGGCGGATCGCCTCGAAGGCCATCCAGCCTCTGCCGAACCTCCACAGCGAGGAGACGCGGGTCCGCTCGCGCTACCTCGACCTCATCGCGCGCGAGCAGGCGCGCCGGAACGTCGTGACGCGCTCGACCGCTGTCGCGAGCCTCCGCGCGACCTTCGCCGCGCGCGGTTTCCTCGAGGTCGAGACGCCCATGCTCCAGGTCATGCACGGCGGCGCGTCGGCCCGACCCTTCGTGACCCATTCGAACGCGTTCGACACGGAGCTCTTCCTGCGCATCGCGCCCGAGCTCTACCTCAAGCGCGCCGTCGTCGGCGGCATCGATCGCGTCTTCGAGATCAACCGCAACTTCCGCAACGAAGGCGCCGACTCCACCCACAGCCCCGAGTTCGCGATGCTCGAGGCCTACGAGGCGTACGGCGACTACGCCTCGATCGCGGACCTCACGCAGACCCTCATCCAGGAGGCCGCCGCTGCGGTGTCGGGGAGCCACGTCGTCACGTGGGCCGACGGCACCGAGTACGACCTCGGCGGACAGTGGGACCGTCTGTCGATGTTCGAGAGCCTGTCAGCGGCCGCGGGCGTGGAGATCACGCCCGCGACGCCCATCGAGGAGCTCGCGGCGCTCGCCGAGCGCGAGGGTGTCGAGGTGCCCCACCCCATCCACGGCAAGTACGTCGAGGAGCTGTGGGAGCACTTCGTCAAGGGCGGGCTCGAGCGGCCGACCTTCGTCATGGACTTCCCCGTCGACACGAGCCCGCTCGTCCGCGAGCACCGCTCGATCCCCGGCGTCGTCGAGAAGTGGGACCTCTACGTCCGCGGCTTCGAGCTCGCGACCGGCTACTCCGAGCTCGTCGACCCGGTGATCCAGCGCGAGCGCTTCGTCGAGCAGGCGAAGCTCGCGGCGCAGGGCGACGTCGAGGCCATGCGGCTCGACGAGGAGTTCCTGCGTGCGCTCGAGCACGGCATGCCGCCGACGGGAGGCATGGGCATGGGCATCGATCGACTGCTCATGGCGCTCACGGGTCTCGGCATCCGGGAGACGATCCTCTTCCCGCTCGTCAAGTAGCGCGGGTGGGTGTCCGAGGCCATTGGTGTTCGGACACCGTCGGGGCCGCGGTCGTCCGTCGCTCGCGTAGACTGGCGGCATCATGATCGAGAACTTCTGGCTGAACGCCCTCTGGTCGGTGTTCCCGACCATCGTTCTCGGCGTCATCTTCTACGTCGTGATGCGCTCCGTCATCCGCGTCGACCGCAACGAGCGTCGCGCGTACTCGGAGCTCGAGGCGCAGGAGCGCGCGAAGCGCGGCCTGCCGCCGAAGCCCAGCACCGGCGCGTGATGGTGGCCCCGCCCCGGCCCTCGGTAGGCTGAGCGGGCGACCCGGCGACGGTCGCCGAC
>CAKTZW010000456.1 GCA_934636065.1 uncultured Labedella sp. | reverse complement strand
GTCATGGGCTGCGTCGTCAACGGGCCGGGCGAGGCCCGGGAGGCGGACCTCGGCGTCGCGTCGGGCAACGGCAAGGGACAGATCTTCGTCAAGGGCGAGGTGATCGCGACGGTACCGGAGGCGGAGATCGTCGAGACCCTCATCCGCGAGGCCAACCGCATCGCGGCGGAGCTCCCCGCCGACGACACCGCGACCGGCACCCCCACGGTCTCGGTCGGCGCCCACTGACCCACAGGGCTACACCCGCTCGAGGGCGCCAGGTGCAGCAGGCGCCCTCGAGACGGAGCTGCAGCCGTCGCCTCCGGAGCGCGACCGTGAGTCCTCTGCAGACGGACGACCGCCACCATCACGCGCACGTAGACTGACGACACGTCGCGGTCACGTCCCGACGTGACCCAGCGACGACAGACCCCGGGAGCACGCCGTGATCGAGCAGCCCACGACCACGCCGACAGTCACGCGCGAGGAGCTCGAGCGGGCTCGCGGCATCCTCGGCGCGATCGTAGCACGCTTCGACGAGAAGGTGGTCGGGCAGTCGAGCCTGCGGACGAGCCTCCTCGTCGCCCTGCTCACGGGAGGTCACGTCCTCCTCGAGAGCGTCCCGGGACTGGCGAAGACGACCGCGGCCGAGACGATCGCCGACGCCGTCGGAGGCAGCTTCCGGCGCATCCAGTGCACGCCGGACCTCCTGCCCGCCGACATCGTGGGCACGCAGATCTACGACCCTCGGACCGCGGAGTTCACGACGCGACTCGGGCCCGTCCACGCCAACTTCGTGCTCCTCGACGAGGTGAACCGGTCGAGCGCGAAGACGCAGTCGGCGATGCTCGAGGCGATGCAGGAGAAGCAGACGTCGATCGGGGGCACGGACTATCCGCTTCCGGAGCCGTTCCTCGTGCTCGCGACCCAGAACCCCATCGAGCAGGAGGGCACGTACCACCTGCCGGAGGCCCAACTCGACCGCTTCCTCATCAAGGAGGTGCTCGACTACCCGAGCATCGCCGAGGAGGCGGAGATCGTCCGGCGCGTCAACGCGGGCGTCTTCGCGCGCGAGGCCGCGGTCCCGCGCGTGAGCGTCGAGGACGTGCTGTTCCTGCAGTCGCTCGTCCCGCGGATCTACCTCGACCCGGCGATCCTCGCGTACATCGTGCAGACCGTGTACGTCACGCGCAACGTCACGTCGTACCTCCCCGAGAAGCTCGCCTCCTATGTGGAGTACGGAGCGAGTCCGCGCGCGAGCATCGCGTTCGCGACGGTGGCGCGGGCCCTCGCCCTCCTGTCCGGTCGCGAGCACGTGATTCCGGAGGACGTGAAGGCGTACCGCCACCAGGTGCTGCGGCACCGGATCATCCTCGGCTTCGAGGCGCTCGCCGACGAGGTGCGGCCGGAGACGATCATCGACGCGATCTTCGGCGTCGTCCAGGTGCCGTGAGGTCGCCGTGGCCGCCCTGCTCACCCGCGTGAAGACGACGCTCTCGATCCGAGCGCACCGCCGCGTCCGCGGGATGCTCGACGGCGAGTACGCCTCGATCTTCCGCGGGAAGAGCCACGAGTTCGACGACATCAGGCCGTACGTCCCCGGCGACGAGATCCGCGACATCGATTGGAAGGCCACGGCGCGTGCGGGGTACCCGCTCACGAAGCAGTTCATCGCCCACCGCAAGCAGACGGTGATGCTCGTCGTCGACACGGGCAGGGACCTCGCCGCGATGGGCGCGGGAGGGGAACCGAAGCTGGACGTGGCACTAGTCGCCGCCGGCGCGCTCGGCTACATCGCCGTGCGCCACGGCGATCGGGTCGGACTCGTCGCGGGGGACTCGAACGGCGTCCGGCTGCTCGAGCCGAAGGGTGCGGAGTCGCATCTCGAGCGCATCCTGCAGGCCGTCGCCGAGCGCGCCCGGACGGATGGGGCGCGCAGCGACGTGCACGGGCTCCTCGAGCGGGTCGTGCGCACACTCCGGCGGCGGACGCTCCTCGTCGTGATCGCCGACGACGCGGCCGTGGACGACGCCACGTCCCGTCTGGTCCGACGTCTCACCGTGCAGCACGAGATCCTCTGGGTGACGATCGGGGACGCCGACGTCATGTCGCCCGAGTGGTCGACCACGAGCATGTTCGACGTCGCCGACGACCGGTCGCTCCCCGACTTCATCCGGCGCGACCGCCGACTCCGGACGGCTTTCGTCGAGGCGGAGCACGAGCGCGCCGCGCGTCGGGACGACAGCCTCGACGACCTCGCCGTCTCCCACGTCCGGGTGACCCGCAGCGGTGACGTCGTCCCCTCCCTCTTCCGGCTCATCGAGGCGCACAACCATGCTCGACGATGACCTCGCGTACAACCCGCTGGCGTCGTACTGGTGGGGCTGGATGGCGATCGCGATCGCTCTCGTCGTGCTCGTCGCGCTGTGGTACGTCTTCGTGTGGTGGTCGTCCCGGCGCGCGACCGAGCTCGTGGCGATCCCCGAGACGGAACTCGTGCCCCCGCCATCGCGGGAGGAGCTGCGCGCGCGCTATCTCGGTCTCGTGGACGAGGTGGTCGCCGCGCACGACGGCGGACGGCTCACGACACGCGGCGCGCACCAGAAGCTCGGCGCGCTCGTCCGGCTCTATGCCCAGGAGTCCTCGGGCGTCAGGGCGGACGTCATGACCCTCGACGATCTGACGAGCGCGCGGCTCGGGGCGATCGCCCACGCCGTCGCGGTCTACTACCC
>CAKTZW010000455.1 GCA_934636065.1 uncultured Labedella sp. | reverse complement strand
GCGTCCTCGGGGCCCACGCTCGCACTGAGCGCCTTGGCGACGAGCGACGGCTCGAGGCCGTTGCGCACGAGCCCGGTGAGGAGGTTCTCGACCGCGGCGTGCGATTGCGCCACGACGCCGACGGCCCAGCGCCGCTGCCGGACGAGCTCCGCGATGACGTGGGTGGCGACGTAGGTCTTGCCCGTTCCCGGGGGGCCCTGCACAGCGACGTAGGAGCGGTCGAGGTCGAGGAGCGCCTCGACGATGTCGGGCACGGTCCGGGGGACGCCGTCCTCGCCGAGGGAATGTGGGAGAGGTCGCCCGCTCCGCGTGCGCGGGGGTCGGCGCCGGAGGATGTCGACGACGGGGTCGGCCGGCCAGTCTGCGGAGGCGACGTCGCCGCCCGACGCCTGGATGGCGTCGACGATCCGGTGCCCCCAGTGCTCGATGGCGGTGGCCTGCGCTCCGGCGCGCGGCGGCGCACCCGGGGTGAGGGCGACGGGGACGTCGTCGTACGGGTCGCGACCACCACGGAGGTTCTCGACCACGACGAGAGTGCCCTCCTCGTCGTTCTCCTGGACGGAGACGCCCGTCCAGGAGCGCGCACCCTGACTCGCACCCGGGTTGGCGAACGGGGCGGGGTAGTCGTAGAGCGCGTTCAGCTCGGTGCCCGCCTTGATAGAGCTTCCGGGTGCGAGCGCCCCGTGGAGGCGCAGGACGCGGCGATCGGTGCGCTGGTTGCCCTCGCGGTACCAGTCCCGGACGACCTCCGCGGTCTCGACGACGAAGACGTCGCGGACGTCCGCCCACTCGTCGAGCGGAGCGACGAGGCGCGTGAAGTGCTCCTGCCAGAACACCTTCTGCTCGCGCCGGTGGTAGTCGATCGCCGCGGCGGCGAGGGCGAGGGCCGCGTGGTCCGTATCCCGCTCGGGGTCGAGGGGGTCGCCGGCGAGCCGGGTGAGCTCGTCGTGCAGGGGCGACGGATCGGGAGCCGCGAGCTCGCCCGCCGTGGGGAGCGGCTGGCCCGGCTCGACGCCGACCTCGCGGGCCAGCGACAGCAGGTAGTCGCGGAGCCTGATCGTGGACACGCAGTCATAGCGGTTGTAGTCGCCGATCTCAGCGAGCTCCGCGTCGCCCCGGGCCCGGTCCGCCGGGTCGGGCGAGGCGGCGAGTTCGCGGGCGTGCGCGTACGCCTCGATGGAGGCGGCACCGTCCTTCACGTCGCTCTCGCGGTGCTCGTCGCCCATGTAGAGGGGCTCGAGCTTCTTGATCGAGTAGGACCGCGAGCCCACCCGGACCGACGCGCGGACCACGGGGTAGAGGTCGACGAGGACACCGTCGCGCAGCAGCTGGTCGACCTCTTCCTCGCCGGTGCCGTGGCGAGCGGCAAGCGCGAGCAGGTGGGTGCGCTCGTAGGCGGCGTAGTGGTAGATGTGCATGCCGGGGAAGCGCGCCCGCCGCTCGGCGACCCAGTCGAGGAAGCCGCGGAGGGCGGCGCGTTCGGCGGCGAAGTCGTGAGCCCACCAGGCCGTGAACTGCTCGTCGA
This sequence comes from uncultured Labedella sp., assembly GCA_934636065.1. Classification (GTDB taxonomy): domain Bacteria; phylum Actinomycetota; class Actinomycetes; order Actinomycetales; family Microbacteriaceae; genus Labedella. The sequence goes on along the minus strand of CAKTZW010000455.1, from coordinate 1,188 downwards.
CGTCGACGAGTCCGAAGAGGTAGTCGAGGCCCCAGCGGGTGCCGACGGGATGGCCGGCGCTTCCCTCCGTGTAGAGCGGGTCGCCCTCGAAGTCGAAGAAGATGTCGCCCGGGTCGGGCGCGGGCAGGTGCGCGATGGGGTCCGTATTGATGAGGCGTACGGGGGGAACGCCACCGTCGGTGGCCTGCAGCTGCAGCTCGGCCTGCTCGCGCAGTCCCTCGAGGGTCGCGGTGGGGATACCCTCCACGGGCTCCGTACGGACGGCGAGTTCGTCGATCGTGGTCACTCCGGCGGCGTGGAGCCGTTCGCGTTGGGTGAGCCGCATGCGGGCGACGAGGAGCACATCGCGCCGCTCCTGGATCTCGCGCTCGCAGTCCGCGCAGCGCCCGTCGATCGCGTAGCGCGGGTCGTCCCAGCGCACGGGCTCGGTGTCGTCGAGTCGCTCCTGGACGATGCGCACGAGCCGCTCGCGGCGGCGCCGGTACACCGGGAGGATGTCGGCGACGAGGTGCGTGCTGACGGTGCCGTCGCCGAGGATGACGTCGACCTCGTCGTCCACCGGGATGCCCGCGTCGGTGAGCTGCTCGACGTAGGCGGCGAGCTGCAGGAGCGCCGTGACCTTCGGCGAACGGGCGAGCTTCGTGTCCTGCACCCGGTACCGCGCGGGCTTGCCCTCCGTTGCGGGCATCCGGATGATGAAGTCGGCGAAGCCGACGAACGAGCCGTCGAAGAAGACCGCCTGGAACACGAGCGGCGCACCGTCTCGGAATGCCTGGATGGTGTCGCGGTGGGCCTGTTCCATGGCGGCCCGGTCGCGCACGTCGGGCCGCTCGAACTCGCGCACGGCGTCGCCGAACTCGGCGCGGTACTGTTCGAGCACCCGCAGCTCGTGCTCGTCGCCGAGCTTCGACGACCGCTCGTACATCGGGTCGTCCTCGACCGTCGCCTCCACACGCCCGAGCTTCGCGTCGATCGACCGGAGGAAGGCGAACTCGCACTTCGACGCCGCGGTGAGGTCGCTCGCGCTCGTGATCGGCGTGGTGCCGTCGAGGAGGTACATGCAGTCGGGTCCGATCGTCGGGGTGGGGTGCGGTTCGAGGTTAACCCCCACCTCCGACGTCGCGGCCGAGCACCTCGGGCGGTCGGCGCGACGCACGGCCACCACGACCTGTGGACCACGACCGCACG
>CAKTZW010000454.1 GCA_934636065.1 uncultured Labedella sp. | reverse complement strand
GCGCCGGGTCCGCGCCCATGCCGCGATGACGAGCAGGACGGGTGCGAGGTACTCGATGAGCAGCGAGATGCCGACGGGCATCCTCGAGACGGCGGCGAAGTAGCACAGCTGCGCTCCCGCGACAGCGATGACCCCGAATCCGACGACGAGCCGCCACTCGGCCGCGAGGCGCCCGAACCGTCCGCGCAGTGCGAGCAGCCCGAGCGGGGCGAGCACGATCGCGGCGCCGAGGGTCCGGAGGAAGACCGCGGAGCCCGGCGACCAGCCCGCTTCGAGCAGCGTCTTCACGAAGGGCCCGCTCGCACCGAAGGCGAGAGCGGAGACGACCCCGACGATGATGCCGGCGGTCGGAGCGGTCGTCGTGCGCATGAGGATCCCGTCAGGAGTGAAAAGCTATGATGGTCCTGACACTACGACCGACCCCTGTCAGGAGTCAACATGGTTTTCACCCGTGACACCGAGATCTCGCTCGTGTCGGCGGCCGCACTCGTGAACACGGAGGCGGCGGCATCCCGCTCGGGGCGCGACGAACTGGAGACGCCGGAGGATCTCGCGACGTTTCTCGACGTGAACGAGTTCACCGGCTCTCGCGTCGGAACGGCGGACGAGCTCGCCGCCGTCCGTGCCCTCCGTCCGCGACTCCGCGCCATCTGGACGACCGATCGCGATGCGGCCGTCGGTCACATCAACGCCCTCCTGAGGGAGGGCGCCGCCCTGCCGCAGCTGCAGCGTCACGACGGCTCCGACTGGCACATCCACGCGACAGAGGCGGAGGCGCCGGTGGTCGCGCGGCTCCAGGTCGAGGCGGCCATGGCCCTCGTCGACGTCGTGCGCGCGGACGAGTGGCGGCGCATGCGGGTGTGCGAGGCGCCGGACTGCGAGGCCGTTCTCGTCGACCTGTCGCGGAACCGCTCGAAGCGCTACTGCGACTCGCGCAACTGCGGTAACAGGCTCAACGTGACCGCCTATCGGGAGAGGAAGGCCGTCTCCGGCTGACTCGGGTCAGCCGTGGGCGCCGACCGGTTCGGCCACGGCCCCGGCCTCGAGGGAGGCGAGGGCGCGGCGCAGCGCCGTGCTCGAGGTCGACATCGTGTAGGGGAAGTAGACGACCTCGACGCCGACCTCGGCGAACTGACGCTCGAGCTCGAGCCCCTGCGGATTGCCGCGCCAATCGTCGCCCTTGAAGAACGTCGTGAAGCGCAGTCGCTCCCACATCTCCATCTTGGAGCCCAGGTCCTCCGCGACCACCTGGTCGACGTACCGGATGTTCCCGACGATCTCCATGCGTTCCGCGAGCGGGATGACCGGGGTCACGCGCTTGCGGGAGATGAGGAGCTCGTCGCTGACGACGCCGGCGATCAGGTAGTCGCACGCGCTCTTGGCGTGCTTGAGAATGTTGAGGTGGCCGACGTGGAAGAGGTCGAACGCACCGGCGGCGTATCCGATTCGGACCACGCTGCACCCCCTGCTCTCGTGTGGTGGACGGCGCGCGGATCGCGACGCCGGAAAGTCGAGTGTTCCTCAGGTGAGGGACACTCACGATGATAGCGACGCGTCGTCGATTCGACGAGGAAACCCCGTGAACTGGGGGGACCACGACATGAGGGATCCTCGTTAAACGCTCGATCGCGCGGGTAGTCTGGGCCGTGATCGGCGCGCCACCGCGCGTCGGACCGGATGAGGGAGCGATCGATCATGACCACGACGGAGCGACCGGTGGAGGGGTACCGCGCGACAGTCGCGCGACTCGCCTCCGCCCAGAAGGGCGCGGCGCGCGGCGCCCCCGCGTACTCGATCTACGTCAATCGACGCGTCGGTCGTCTCATCGCCGCCGGCGCCTACCGTGCGGGCATGACCCCGAACGCTGTGACCGCCGTCAGCGCGGCATTCACCTTCACGGGCATCGCCGTCATCGCGACAGTGCCCCCGGTGTGGTGGTCGGGCGTCCTGGTGTGGCTCCTCCTCGCGATCGGTTACGCCTTCGACTCCGCCGACGGCCAGGTCGCCCGGCTCCGCGGCGGGGGCTCGGCCGCGGGCGAGTGGCTCGACCATGTCGTCGACGCTCTCAAGATCTCGAGCCTGCACATCGCCGTGCTCATCTCGATGTACCGCTTCGTCGACCTGCCGGACGACGCCTGGCTGCTCGTCCCCATCGGCTTCTCGATCGTCGCCAACGTCACGTTCTTCGCGATGATCCTCAACGATCAGCTCAAGCACGTGAGGGGGCGCAAGGGCACCGCCGAGACGGGTGGGGGCTCGCGACTGCGCTCGTTCCTCGTGATCCCGACCGACTACGGCTTCCTGTGCCTGGCGTTCGTGCTGCTCGGTGCCCCGCTCGTCTTCTTCGGGCTCTACGCCCTGCTCTTCGTGGCGAACGCGGGCTTCCTGCTCCTCGCCGCCGTCAAGTGGTTCCGCGACATGGTGGCGCTCGACGCCCCGCAGGTGCGAGAGGGGGAGGTCCGATGAGCGACAGGACTCCGGTGGACGAGCCGGGCGACGCGACCGAGAGGATCGACGCGACACCCGCGTCCGACGAGGGGGATGCTGAGGCGCACTCGCGCCGCCGCGCTCTCGTGATCCTCGTGACCGTCGCGGTGCTCGCCCTCGTCGCGGCCCTCGTGGTGTGGTCGGTCACGTCGGCCGGCACGCCGGCGCCCGGCACCGCACCGACCGCGTCTCCGTCGTCCGACGGGGCGTCGGCCGAGCCCGAGCCGAG
>CAKTZW010000453.1 GCA_934636065.1 uncultured Labedella sp. | reverse complement strand
GGTACCGGACGGGCGACACCGGGTCGATCGTCGACGGCGTCCTCGACGTGCACGGCCGGATCGACAACGTCATCGTGTCGGGGGGTGTGAACGTCTCACTCGACCGCGTCGAGGCCGTGGTGCGTGAGCTTGCGGGCTTCGAGGACGCCGTCGTCGTGAGTGCTGACGACGAGCGGTGGGGCAGCGTGCCCGTCGTGGTCGCCGGTCCGATGGAGGATGGGCACGGCGACGGCGCAGCCGACGCGGCCGACGAGGCGCTGCACCGGGTGCGGGCCGCGGTCGGCGACGCCCTCGGGATCGCCGCGCGACCGGCGCGGCTCGTGCGACTCGACGAGCCGCCCCTGCTCGCGAGCGGCAAACCGGACCGCCGAGCGATGGCACGGATCGTCGCGGGCGGGCGCGACGCCCGATGACGCGGCGCGGTGCCGGTCGGCCCACGCTCTAGAATCTCCTCGAACGAAAGGTCGGCACGTGGCTGCGAAACAACAGAGGCTCGACCCCGCGGGGTCGCTCGGGGCGAAGAAGTCGTCGACGGCGGGAACCGCCGGAGCGGACGCCGGGGACCGGACGGAGACGTCCGCCGACCGGCCCACCGCGACGGGGGCGTCATCGTCGAAGAAGGGGACGGCAACCCCGAGCCGCAGCCAGCAGGAGCGTGCGGCGAAGCAGCGGTCGATCGACGCGAAGTCGGGCGCCGCGAAGGTCATCGCGGAGGCCGGGACCCGCGGCGCGGGGAACCGTCCCAAGGCGAAGGGCAAGAGCGGGAACCCCGCGGCGCGTCGACTCGAGAGCGTCCGCCCCGCTCGCTTCGGAGACTGGGTCGAGGGTGCCCGCATCCGGACCCTCCCCATGGCCGTGGCCCCGGTCCTCATCGGCACGGGCGCAGCGATACTCGCGGGCGAGCCCGGCGAGTACCACTGGGCGCGCGCCCTCCTCTGCCTCGTGACCGCCGTCGCCCTGCAGATCGCGGTCAACTTCGCGAACGACTACTCCGACGGCATCCGGGGGACCGACGCCGTCCGGGTCGGGCCGTCCCGGCTCGTGGGATCCGGACGGGCGAGCGCCCGCGCCGTGCTCACCGTCGCCTTCGTGTTCTTCGGGATCGCGGCGGTCGCCGGCATCGTGCTCACCGTCGTCACGCAATTCTGGTGGCTGCTCCTCGTGGGCGCTGCGTGCATCGCCGCCGCCTGGTTCTACACGGGAGGGAAGCGGCCCTACGGCTACTTCGCGCTCGGCGAGGTCTTCGTCTTCCTGTTCTTCGGCCTCGTCGCGACGCTCGGGACGATGTTCGTGCAGGTGGGGACGCTGAGCCAGGAGGCGTGGTTGGGTGCGACGGGCGCCGGCCTCATCGCCTGCTCCGCGATCCTCGTGAACAACCTCCGCGATCGCGACCAGGACCGGCTCGTCGGGAAGCGGACGCTGAGCGTCATCATCGGCTCGACGGCGTCCCGCGTGCTGTTCATCGTCTTCCTCGTCGTCCCGTTCCTCATCACGGCGTGGGTGGCGTTCCTGTACCCGGAGCTGTGGTTCTCGCTCTTCGCCCTGCTCGCGGCGCTTCCGGCGTGCGTCATCGTCGCGACGGCGCAGCAGCCGCGCGAGCTCATCATCGCCTTGCGGCTCGTCGGCATCACGCAGCTGCTCTACGGGCTCGTCTGGTTCTGGGCGCTCGGCTTCTAGCCCGCCCCGTCCGACGAGGAAGGGCCCGACGGCATCGCCGTCGGGCCCTTCCTCGTCTCGGTCTCGCAGGGGCCGGGTGACGCTCAGGAGACCGCGTCCTCAGCGTCCTCGTCGGTCGTGTCGGGGCGGTGCCCGCCGTGGCGGCGCGCGTAGATGTCCTTCGCCACCTTCTCGCGCGGGGAGCGGAGCAGCACGAACGACAGTGCCATTCCGATGAGGGCGGCGAGCACCGCGGCGATCCACGGCTCGATGCGGAGGACGAGCAGGACGCCGAGCGGGACGAGGAAGGCGAGCAGCCGCAGGACCGTGTAGACGAGGACGGGCGGCACGCGATTCACCCGACAAGTCTACGTCGCACGAGGGAGGCGTCGGCGGACTGCTGTGCTGCCCGCACCTCGGACGACGTCCAGTTTCGACGGTTACCATGAGGCCATGCCTCGTCTGCTCCTCGGACTCGCCGTCATCGTCGTGGTGGTCACGATCTATGCGGTCGTGGATTGCGCCATGATGGCGAACGACCGCGTGCGCGGGCTCCCCAAGCCGGTCTGGATCGCCGTCATCATCGTGCTGCCGGTCATCGGACTCGTGCTCTGGTTCCTCATCGGCCGGGGCCGCAAGAACACCGCCGTCGCCGCGGGCCCGCGCGCCCCCGACGACGACCCCGCCTTCCTCGGTCGCCTCGGTCGCGACGCGGAGCAGGACGAGCGGATCCGCCGCCTCGAGGAGGAGCTCGCCGCACTCGATTCGGAGTCGCCGGAGCAGGGCGGTCCGACGCCGGGTCACCCCGAGACGCTCCCGGACGACCCGGCCGACCGGGGAGCCGACCGTCAGGACGGCGATTCGCGCGACCGGTAGAGTCCTCGCATGACAGACGCTCAGTCGACGTCCATCGAGGACGAGAGCCCTGCCCCCTCCACAGCCTTCGCCGCGGCGCTTCTCGAGGGACTCGTCCGACGGGGCGTACGCGACGTCGTCGTCGCCCCCGGCTCCCGTTCCCAGGCCCTCGCCCTCGCCGCCGCGGCGTTCGAGCGAGCGGGCGCGATAGCGCTCC
>CAKTZW010000452.1 GCA_934636065.1 uncultured Labedella sp. | reverse complement strand
GTTCGCCGAACTCCGAGAGGCTCTCGCGGGCTACCTGAACCGCGACCTCGAGGGTGAGCAACGCCTCGGGGCCGAGAACATGTGGGCCGCCAACGGGTCGAACGAGGTCCTCCAGCAGGTGCTGCAGGCCTTCGGAGGGCCGGGGCGGACGGTGCTCGGCTTCGATCCGACCTACTCGATGTACCCGCTCCTCGCTGCCGGGACCGGCACGCGCTGGATCGGCGCCGCACGCGACGACGAATTCGAGTTGTCCCCGGAAACCGCCGCCGAGGCGGTCCGCCGGCACGACCCCGACCTCGTCATCCTCTGCTCCCCGACCAACCCGACGGGGACCCCGCTGTCCCTCGAGACCATCGAGGCCGTGTACGCGGCGACGCGCGGCATCGTCGTGGTCGACGAGGCCTACGCGGAGTTCGCGCCCTCGGGGACCCCGAGCGCGGTCACGCAGCTTCCGGGACGGGACCGGCTGCTCGTCTCGCGCACGATGAGCAAGGCGTTCGCGTTCGCGGGGGTGCGCCTCGGTTACCTGGCGGCGGCCCCGGCCGTCACGGACGCCCTGCGCCTCGTGCGGTTGCCGTACCACCTCTCCGCTCTCACCCAGGCGGCCGCGACCGCTGCTCTCCGGCACAGCGACGAGATGCTCGCGATGGTCGACGACATCCGCCGTCAGCGCGACCGCATCGTCGCGCGTCTGAGGGAGCTCGGGTACCACCCGTACCGCAGCGAGAGCAACTTCGTCCTCTTCGGCGGAGTGCGCGATCCGCACGCCGTCTTCGAGGCGCTGCTCGAGCGCGGCATCCTCGTCCGCGACCTCGCCATCGAGGGTTGCCTGCGCGTCTCCGCGGGGACCGAGGCGGAGACGACCGCGTTCCTCGACGCCCTCGCCGCCGTAGACTCGAGGGCATGAGCACCGGCAACCGCGTCGCCCGCATCCAGAGGGAGACCTCCGAGTCCTCGATCGACCTGCGCCTGGATCTCGACGGCTCGGGAGCGAGCGACATCCAGACGAGTGTGCCCTTCCTGGACCACATGCTCACGGCGTTCGCGAAGCACTCGCTCACGGACCTCACCGTCCGGGCGTCCGGCGACGTCGACATCGACGTGCACCACACGGTCGAGGACACCGGGATCGTGCTCGGTCAGGCCATCCGCGAGGCCCTCGGGTCGAAGACGGGGATCTCGCGCTACGGCGACGCCCACGTGCCCCTCGACGAAGCGCTCGCTCGCGCCGTCGTCGACATCTCGGGTCGTCCGTACCTCGTCCACGACGGCGAGCCGGCGGGATTCGAGTACCACCTCATCGGCGGCCACTTCACCGGCTCGATGGTGCGGCACATCTTCGAGGCGATCACGATCCACGCCGCGTTGACGGTGCACGTGACCGTGCTGAGCGGCCGAGACCCCCACCACATCGCTGAGGCGGAGTTCAAGGCGTTCGCTCGGGCGTTCCGACAGGCGAAGGCCCTCGACCCGCTCGTCGTCGGCGTGCCGTCGACGAAGGGTGCGCTGTGACCGGCCGGCCCCGGGTCGTCGTCTTCGACTACGGCTCCGGCAACGTCCACTCCGCCGTCAAGGCCCTCGAGCGCGCGGGCGGCGACGTCGAGCTCACGTCCGATCGGACGGCGGCGCTCGAGGCTGACGGGCTCGTCGTCCCGGGCGTCGGGGCCTTCGCCGCCGTCATGGAGTCGCTCGAGGCCGCCCGCGGCGGCGAGCTCATCGACAAGCGACTCGCGGGCGGGCGCCCGGTCCTCGGCATCTGCGTGGGCATGCAGGTCCTCTTCGAGCGCGGCCTGGAGCGCGGGGTCGAGGCCGAGGGGCTCGGCGAGTGGCCGGGCACGGTCGACGAGCTGCAGGCACCGGTCCTTCCGCACATGGGATGGAACACCGTCGAGCCCGACGCGGGAAGCGTGCTCTTCGACGGGATCGAGGACGAACGGTTCTACTTCGTGCACTCGTATGCCGCGTCGGACTGGTCGCTGCAGGTCGAGCCGCCGTTCCCGGAGCCGCGTCTCACCTGGGCGACCCACGGGCAGCGATTCCTCGCTGCGGTCGAGAACGGACCGTTGTCGGCGACCCAGTTCCACCCCGAGAAGTCGGGAGAGGCGGGCATCCGGTTGCTGTCCAATTGGCTGACGTCCCTCGGTACTGACTAGGATCACATGCTTGTGCGGCGGCGTGCCGTCGACTCCACCCGATCGAGGACACACCCATGAGCGAGTTCAACCAGTCACCTGACCTCGTGCTGCTCCCGGCCGTCGACATCGCGGGCGGCAAGGCCGTCCGGTTGACGCAGGGCGAGGCCGGCACCGAGACGAACTACGGCGACCCCGTCGAGGCGGCCGCCGACTGGGCGAAGCAGGGCGCCGAGTGGATCCACCTCGTCGACCTCGATGCGGCGTTCGGCCGCGGCACCAACGCCGCCGTCATCCGCCGGGTCATCAAGCAGGTGCGCGGGGTCAACGTCGAGCTGTCGGGCGGGATCCGGGACGACGCGTCGCTCGAGGCCGCGCTCGCGAGCGGGGCGAAGCGCATCAACCTCGGCACGGCGGCGCTCGAGAACCCCGAGTGGGCCGCGAACGTGATCGGACAGTACGGGGAGGCGATCGCGGTCGGCCTCGACGTGCGCGGCACGACCCTCGCCGCTCGCGGGTGGACGCAGGAGGGCGGAGACCTCTGGACGGTGCTCGACCGGCTCGAGCAGGCCGGCTGCGCACGCTACGTCGTGACCG
>CAKTZW010000451.1 GCA_934636065.1 uncultured Labedella sp. | reverse complement strand
CGTACGATTCGGTGAAGTCGAACCTCGAGCACGGCACCGACACCTACAACAAGGTGACGTACGGCCTGCTCCCCGTCGACGACCTGCAGCACGAGCGCGTAACCGACGCTCGAGAGGAAGCTCTCGACTCCCGCGACGAACTGGGGGAAGAACGGGTCCGTGCTGAGCAGCTCCGGGTCGCGCCGGATCACGAGCCCCGCGGCCTGCGCCCGACTGCGCGACAGTGCCCGGGCGCGGGCGTCGGGTCGCCAGTCGAGCTCCCGCGCCGCGTCGAGAATGCGCCGCTTCGCCTCCTCGCCGACGCCGGGGCGTCCATTGAAGACGAAGGACACCGCGCTCTTCGAGACGCCCGCACGGCGGGCCACGTCGCCGATCGTGATCCGGCGGTCGCTCGGACTCCCCGCGGGCTCCGGCACGGCGGCGTCGGCGCCCGCCTCATCGGGCGGCAAGGGGCTCATGCCGCCAGTGTAGCGGGTGTTTAGGCCGATTTAGTTGAGCGACTGTCGGACGAGATCCGTGCGAGTCCGCGGCGTCGGCGCCGACACTTGTCGAGCGCCCATCGAGTTGACCCTCGCCTCCAAAACCGGTTTACTAAGCGAACGGTCGGAGCAGTGAGGAATCAATCGCCATGGGCAGAGACGCACCAGCACAAGGGACGAGCAGAGGGGTCCGCCGAGGCGGAAGCGCACTGCACCGGTGGCTGGGCGACAACCCGCTCGGGCTGCTCCTGAGCGCTCCCTACACGCTCTTCGTGATCGTGGTGTTCCTGATCCCCTTCGGTTTCGGCATCTGGATGTCGGTCCACGACTTCTACTTCACGGCACCGGGCGTCGCGGTCGAGCATCCGTTCGTGGGCTTCGACAACTTCGCGACGGTGATCGCCGATCCGACCGTCCGCCAGGCGTTCGGCAACCTGCTGATCTTCCTCGTCATCAACGTGCCGCTCACCGTGGTCCTGGGGCTCCTGCTCTCGTCCGGGCTCGACGCCGTGGTGCAGTGGAAGGGCTTCTTCCGCATCTCGTACTACATCCCCTACGTGACGGCTTCCGTCGCGACGATCGCGGTCTGGATCTTCCTCTTCAACGGCAACGGCGTCGTCAACTCGCTGCTCGGATCGCTCGCGCCCGACCCGTCGTGGCTCGCCAACTCGGCGCTGATCATGCCCCTGATCGCGGTCTACGTGACGTGGAAGAACCTCGGGTTCTACATCCTGCTCTACCTCGCCGCGTTGCAGAACGTCCCGAAGGAGCTCCACGAGGCCGCGCAGCTGGACGGCGCCGGGCGCTGGCAGCGCTTCCGTTCGGTGACGCTGCCAGCGGTGCGACCCGTGACGTCGCTCGTGGTGCTGCTGTCCATCATCACGACCGGCCAGATCTTCACCGAGCCGTACCTCCTCACGGGCGGCGGTCCCAACGGGGCGTCCATGACGCCCGCCCTGCTCATGTACCAGCAGGGCATCCAGCAGGGCAAACCCGACATCGCCGCCGCGATCGGCATGATCCTCGTCGTCGCCGTGATGATCGTCTCGCTCGTCTCGCGCCGTGTGACGGAAGGCAGGAACCGATGACCACCTCGACCCCTCGCACGACGGACTCCCGGCGCAGCGGCCGCGTGCTCGCCGTGCTCCGCTTCGCCCTGCTCCTCGTCGGCGCCGTCGCCGCCCTGGTGCCGTTCTACTACATGGTGATCGGAGCCCTGCAGCGCGAACGCGACACGAGCCTCCTCGGGCTGCTGCCGCTGCCGCAGAACCTCACCGTCGACAACTTCGTCGAGATCAACGAGTCCGTGAACCTCGTCGGTTCCCTCCTCAACTCGTTGATGTTCACCGCCGGAGTCGTCGCCTGCACTCTCGTCTTCGGACTCCTTGTCGGCTACGCGCTCGCCGTGCTCTCGTTCCGCGGGCGGGGACTCGTGTTCGCGATGGTGCTCCTCGTCCAGGCGATCCCCTTCCAGCTGCTGATGATCCCCCTCTACGTCATGGTCGTGCGCTACTTCGATCTGGCCGACAACGTCCTCGGGATGATCCTGCCGTTCGCGATCAACTCGGTCGCGGTGCTGATCTTCCGCCAGTACTTCCTGCAGATCCCCCGGGACATCTTCGACGCGGCCCGCATCGACGGCGCCGGCGAGGTGCGGATCCTCCTCCTCATCGCGGTGCCGCTCGTGCGGCCGGCGGTGCTGACGGCGATGCTCGTGACGTTCATCGGACCCTGGAACGAGTTCCTCTGGCCGTTCCTCGTCACGAAGGACGCGACGAAGCAGACCCTCGCCGTGAGCCTCGCGAACTTCTCCCAGACCAACGGGTCGTTCCTGGAGAACCCCATGGGCGCCATCCTCGCCGGCGCGTGCGTGCTCGCCGTCCCCGTCGTCGTGCTCTTCCTGCTCTTCCAGCGTCACTTCACGTCCGCGAACCTCGGCTCCGCCATCAAGGGCTGAGCCGGCACCGATACCTCCTCGAAAGCAAGGCAATGACCTCATCCCCCACCGCTGCTCCCGCGACCTCCGTCCCCTACGCCCTCAATCGGCTCGGGACGATCATGAGTGCGGACCCGAACGATCCCCTCGAGGTCGAGGGCGTGCTCAATCCGGGCACGGCCTGGGGTCCCGACGGCGAGCTCTACCTCTTCCCGCGGGTCGTGGCCGAGGGCAACGTCTCCCGCATCGCTCGCGCCCGCGTCGTCATCCAGGACGGCGTGCCGGTGGGCGTCGAGCGCCTGGGCGTCGTGCTCGCAC
>CAKTZW010000450.1 GCA_934636065.1 uncultured Labedella sp. | reverse complement strand
GGAGGCGCCGGGGCCGTCGTTGCCGGCGCTGGCCGACACGAAGATGCCGGCCGACGCGGCGTTGTAGAACGCCTCGTCGTCGAGGGCGAGCACGGTGGAGGCGGCACCGCCTCCGATCGAGTAGTTGATGACGTCGACACCGTCGGCCTTCGAGAACACGATCTCCTCGCCGTCGAGGAAGGGCGCATCGCCCGGAGCAGTGCCGAGCGGGTCTCCAGCGAACGACGGGTTCTCCGGAGCGATGCCCGTGTCGAGCACGCCGACGACGACGCCGGCTCCCGCCGCCTCCACGCCCCCGACGCTCTCCCAGACCCCGCCGTCACCCGAGAGTCCGAGGAAGTCCGTGGAGGACTGGGCGGCGGTGGTGTGCAGGATCTCCTCGGCCTCGAGCGCGACGACGCGCTTGTCGGTCGCGAGCTCGCTCGCCTGTTCCGCCGACAGGTCGGCGGCGAAGGCGTTGACCGTCAAGGTGTACGAATAGTCGATCGTCGCGTCCACCTCGGCCGCCACGTCGGCCTGTTCGTCCGCGAGGTAGTCGGTGTAGTCGGCGACCTTCTCGGCACCCGGGTTGAGCTTGTCGCCCGGGTCCGGCTTCGTCGCGTCGAAGCCCGACACCCCTCCGTCGTAGGTCGCGGCCGGGTCGTCGGCGAGCGTGACCACGTACCGTCCGGCATCGAAGTCCGTCTTCCCGGTCTGCGCGAACGGCGTCGTGGGGGCGGCCGATGCGGCCTGGCCCCCGGTGAACGCGATCGCGGAGATCGCGAGTGCAGCGGTGAGGGAGGCGGCGACCGCTCGTCGTGGCCCCGCACCTCCCTGCCGCGTGGCCTGTGCGCCGGCCCGTGGGCCGCGCGGAATCGAATATCCCACGGATACCTTCCCCGTCTCGTGTTGCGGACGACACCGGACGATGCGGCGTCGTGGTTCACGGGTTTCGGGTACCCGGGATCGAAACTAGCGCAGAAATGGCCCCCGAGGGAGGGGCAGGTGTAAACGTCGCGTTACGCGGCTCGACGTGTCGGTCGAATGGAGGACACGGCGGTTTCACGCTCGCGATGCACCGCGGAAGACCGGATCACGCCCGTTTTCTTCGGCTCGTCCCCGCTCACGCGCCGATCGCGCACGGCGAACACGAAATCTGGCACTCGACGCCCTGGAGTGCTAATCTGAACTCAGGTTGAGTCGATGTGACTCAACTTCAGAGAACTGATCATCCGGCCGCTCCCGCGGCCCCGACGAAGGAGAAAATCGATGGCCATGAACTTCGACCCGTTCCGCGAGCTCGACCGCGTCGCCGGTGCGTTCCTCGACACCCGACGGGGCCCCCGCCTGATGCCGATGGACCTGTACCGCGACGGCGACCACTACGTGATGGCGGCGGACCTTCCGGGCATCGACCCGGGCTCCGTCGACATCGACATCGACGGCCAGCTCCTCACGATCCGCGCCGAGCGCACCCTCACCCAGGGCGAGGGCGTCGCCTGGCTCGCCAAGGAGCGCGAGTCCGGCTCCTTCCTGCGTCAGCTCAACCTCGGCCAGGGGATCGACACGGAGAACATCACCGCGAACTACGCGAACGGAGTCCTCTCCGTCACCATCCCGGTGAGCGAGAAGGCCAAGCCCCGGAAGATCGCCGTCGGCTCCGGCTCCGAGCAGTCGGAGCAGACCCAGACGCTCCAGGTGGGCGAAGCGTCCTGATCCGCTGAAGCGAGAAAGCCCCTCCCCGCGATCGCGGGGAGGGGCTTTCGTCATGCCACAGGTCAGGCGGCGGCCATGCGCTCCTGCAGGTTGGCGTCGAGCGTGGCGAGGAACTCCTCCGTCGTCTGGTACGGCTGGTCTGGACCGACGAGGAGCGCGAGGTCCTTCGTCATCTTGCCCGACTCGACCGTCTTGATGACGACGTCCTCGAGCGTCGCCGCGAAGTCGATGAGCTCCTGGTTGCCGTCGAGCTTGCCCCGGTGCGCGAGACCGCGCGTCCACGCGTAGATCGAGGCGATCGGGTTGGTCGACGTGGGCTTGCCCTGCTGGTGCTGGCGGTAGTGCCGCGTGACCGTGCCGTGGGCGGCCTCGGCCTCCACGATCTTGCCGTCGGGCGTGGACAGCACGCTCGTCATGAGACCGAGGGAGCCGAATCCCTGCGCGACGGTGTCGGACTGCACGTCGCCGTCGTAGTTCTTCGTCGCCCAGACGTAGCCGCCCTCCCACTTGAGCGCCGCGGCGACCATGTCGTCGATGAGGCGATGCTCGTAGGTGAGGCCGGCCGCGGAGAACTTCTCCTGGAACTCGGTGTCGAAGATCTCCTGGAAGATGTCCTTGAAGCGACCGTCGTACGCCTTGAGGATCGTGTTCTTCGTCGAGAGGTAGACCGGGTAGTTGCGGGCGAGGCCGTAGTTGAGCGACGCACGGGCGAAGTCGCGGATCGACTCGTCCAGGTTGTACATGCCCATCGCGACACCGGAGCCGGGGGCCTGGAAGACCTCGAACTGCTGCGGCTCGGAGCCGTCCTTCGGAGTGAAGGTCATCGTGAGGGTGCCCTCGCCCTCGAACCGGAAGTCCGTGGCGCGGTACTGGTCGCCGAACGCGTGACGACCGACGATGATCGGCTTGTTCCAGCCGGGGACGAGACGCGGGATGTTCGAGATGATGATCGGCTCGCGGAAGATCACGCCGCCGAGGATGTTGCGGATCGTCCCGTTGGGCGAACGCCACATCTTCTTGAGCCCGAACTCCTCGACGCGGGCCTCGTC
>CAKTZW010000449.1 GCA_934636065.1 uncultured Labedella sp. | reverse complement strand
GGACAAGCTAACCGTCCGCCAGCTCGCGGAATAGAGCAGATCGGAACGGCCGGCGCCCCGGGGCGCCGGCCGTTTCCTCGTATGACGAGCACCCCACGTCATACGCGCACCGCTGTCGGTGATCCGGTGCAAGCTGGGAGCGCCGACCGCATCGTCGAGCATCGAACCTTTTTCCATCCGGGAGACCATCCATGACCGTGCGTCGCCTCTTCACGTCCGAATCCGTCACCGAGGGACACCCGGACAAAGTCTGCGACCAGATCTCCGACAGCATCCTCGACGCCCTGCTCACCGTCGATCCCGCGAGTCGCGTCGCCGTCGAGACGCTCGTCACGACCGGTCTCGTGCACGTCGCCGGCGAGGTCTCCACCTCCGGCTACGTCGAGATCCCGCAGATCGTGCGCGACGTCGTGACCGGCATCGGCTACGACTCCTCCGAGACGGGCTTCGACGGAGCGTCGTGCGGCGTGTCGGTGTCGATCGGCCAGCAATCGCCCGACATCGCGCAGGGCGTGGACGCGGCGTTCGAGTCGCGCGAGCAGTCGAGCCGCGACATCCGCGACGCACAGGGCGCGGGTGACCAGGGCATCATGTTCGGCTACGCGACGAACGAGACGGCCGAGCTCATGCCGATCCCCGTCTGGATCGCGCACAGGCTCGCGGAGCGTCTCGCCACGGTCCGGAAGAGCGGCGAGCTCGACTTCCTCCGCCCGGACGGCAAGACTCAGGCGACGATCGGGTACGAGGGCTCGATTCCCCGCTCCGTCGAGACGATCGTCCTCTCGACCCAGCACTCCGCCGGCGTCTCCACCGACGACGTCCGGGCCGCGGTGACGGAGGTCGTCATCCGCCCCGTCCTCGACAGCCTCGATCTCGACACCTCCGCGACGCGGTTCCTCATCAACCCGACGGGCACCTTCGTCATCGGCGGACCGAAGGGCGACGCCGGTCTCACGGGACGGAAGATCATCATCGACACCTACGGCGGGGCGTCGCGGCACGGCGGTGGTGCGTTCAGCGGCAAGGACCCGTCGAAGGTCGACCGGTCCGCCGCGTACGCGATGCGCTGGGTGGCCAAGAACGCGGTCGCCGCCGGGCTCGCCGAGCGGCTCGAGGTCCAGGTCGCCTACGCCATCGGGGCCGCCGCTCCCGTCGGGCTCTACGTGGAGTCGTTCGGCACGGGCACCGTCCCCGACGAGCGCATCGTCGACGCGATCCGGGAGGTCTTCGACCTGCGGCCCGCGGCGATCATCGAGGACCTCGATCTGCTGCGTCCCATCTACGCGCAGACGGCGGCGTACGGTCACTTCGGTCGCGAGCTCCCCGACTTCACGTGGGAGCGGACCGATCGCGTCGCCGATCTCCGGGCCGCCGCGGGGCTCTAGGGTCAGCGGGTGAGCGCGTCGGTCGCGCGCGTCGTCATCGACTCGCCGCTCCCGCAACTCGACCACCTGTTCGACTACGGGATCCCGGACGGGCTCGAGGGCGTCGCACCGGGTGTCCGTGTCCGGGTGCCGCTGCGTTCCGCCGGCCGGGTCGCCGACGCGTTCGTCGTCGAGGTGGCGTCGGAGTCGGAGCACGCCGGCAAGCTGAGCGACCTCGAGGCGCTCGTGTCGACGGTGCCCGTCCTGACGCCGGAGGTGTGGGAGCTCGCGCGCGCCGTCGCCGACCGGTCCGCCGGTTCCGCGAGCGACGTGCTCCGGTTGGCCGTGCCCAAGCGCCAGGTGCGCGTGGAGAAGGCGTATCTCGCCGCCGGCTCACCGACCGTCCCCGCGACGACGCTGCCCGCCGCTCCGGTCGGAGGGTACGCCGGTTCCGGTCTCGACGACGGCCTCACAGGCGGTGGGCGCTTCGCCGTCGAGGCGATCCCCGGCCTCGTCGAGCTCCCGGACGCATCGAGCGTGGGCACCTGGGCGGTCACGGCGGCCCGACTCGCGGCCAGCACGGCCGCTCGCGGCGCGCAGTCGATCCTCGCCGTCCCCGACCACCGGGACCTCGATCAGCTCGAGGCCGCGTTGCGGGCGATCGGCGCGGGCGACATCGTCCTCCGCTTCGACGCCGCGCAGCCGTCCGCCGAGCGGTACCGCTCGTTCCTCTCGGCACTCGGGGACGGGCCGCACATCGTGATCGGGAACCGCTCCGCTCTCTACGCGCCGGCGTCGCGCCTCGGTCTGATCCTCGTCTGGAACGACGGCGACCCGCTGCACCGTGAGCCGCTCTCGCCCTACGTCCACGCGCGTGACGTCGCCCTCGTCCGCCAAGCCCAGTCCGGAGCGGGTCTCGTCCTGCTGTCGCACGCGCGGAGCGTCGACGCGGAGCGGCACGTCGAGATCGGCTGGCTCACGGCCGTCACGCCGTCTCCGTCCGTCCGCCCGCGGGTCGTGCTGGCCGAGGATCCGCCGGGGGAGGCCAGCGCGCGGATCCCGGCGACGGCGTGGTCCATCGCCCGCGAGGCGCTCGGAGCCGGTCCCGTCCTCGTCCAGGTGGCCCGGCCCGGGTATGCGCCCGTCGTCGCCTGCGCGACGTGCGGCACGGCGGCGACGTGCGCGCGCTGCCACGGGCCGCTCGGTGTCGCTCGGCGCGGCGCCGCCCCGCAGTGCGCGTTGTGCGGGGCGGTGGCGGCTCCGTGGCGGTGCGACGTGTGCGAGGGCGTGTCCCTGCGGCTCGTGTCGCGCGGCTCCGGCCGGACCGCCGAGGAGCTCGGGCGCGCGTTCCCGGGCGCGCGCGTCGTGGTCGCCGACGGCG
>CAKTZW010000448.1 GCA_934636065.1 uncultured Labedella sp. | reverse complement strand
GACCAACGGATTCACGTCGGGCCAGGAGATCGTCATCCCGTTGAAGAACGGCGAGGGAGGCTTCATCGCCTCCGACGAGGAGCTCGACCGCATCGAGGGCGAGGGGCGTGTGGTGTTCCGCTACCTCGGTGTCAACCCCAATGGGTCGTTGCGCGACATCGCGGGCGTCACGAACGAGCGCGGAAACGTCGTCGGACTCATGCCGCACCCCGAGCACGCGACGGAGCCGGGCTTCGGTCCGGACACCCGCGACGCGATGCGCTCCGGTACCGACGGACTCACCTTCTTCACCTCGGCGATCCAGGCGTTGCAGGCCGTCTAGCCCGCGGTTCCGCGGGAGGGCGGGCTACGGCCGGCGTCGCCGGCGCGGCCTCCGCGCCGGCGCGGACCCGGTCGACGGACGACCGCCCGCCGAGATGCGGGCGTGGCGCGTTCCGGCGGTCGGCGTCCCAATGGGACGCGAATGCTTCGCGCAGGTCGGGAGCGGGATCGGACCGACGCCGGTCGAACATCGTGAGAGTGGACGGCGGGGATCCCGCCGCGGGAGATGATGAAGAGATGAGCAACGCGTCCGGCCGCCCCGGTCACCCGGGAGCCGCCGCTGACGTCGACCTCGACCCGCGCGTGATCGCGGCGACGCCGCGTCGCGCCATCGCGCTCCCGATCGTGCTCACCCTGGTGTCGTCGGCGGCCCTCGCCGTCCTCTTCGTGCTCGTCGGGAACGTGCTCGACCGGATAGTCGCGCGCGAAGCCGTCCAGATCGTCGACATCCTGCCCCTGCCGACCCTGCTGCTTGTCGCCGCCGGAGCGGGAACCGTCTCCGCGCGGTACACCGCGGAGGCGCAGGGGCTCACGGAACGACGCCTCCGCCGCCTCGTCGTCGGTCATGTGCTCGACCTCGGCGTGACACGTCGTCCCGCGGCCGCGTCCGGGCGGCTCGTGTCGGCCGCGACGACGGACGTCGAGAAGGCCGCAGCCTATCGCGCGGGGTTCCTCGGGCCTATCACCGGCACCATGGCCGGTCCGGTGCTCGTGATCGTGGTGATCGGCGTCGCGGTCGACCCGGTCTCCGCGCTCGTCATGGCGATCGCGATCCCCGTGATCCCGCTCGTCGTCGGCGGCTTCCAGCGCGCCTTCCGGAAGGTCAGCGGTTCCTACCGGCGGAGCACGGCGATGCTCTCCGCCGCGTTCCTCGAAGCCGTGCAGGGGCTGTCGACGCTCGTGCTGCACCGCGCCGAGGAGCGAACCGGTCGCGAGCTGGCCGAGCGGGGCGAGGACAACCGGCGGCAGGTCATGCGACTCCTCGCCGCCAACCAGCTCCTGATCCTCGTCGTCGATGCGGCGTTCTCGCTCGGGACGCTCGTCCTCGCGGCGAGCCTCGCCGTCGTGCGTCTGCTCGACGGCACGCTCACGCCGGGCAGTGCCGTCGCTCTCGTGCTCCTCTCGACCCTCCTCACGGGCCCGGCCGACATCGTCGGACAGTTCTTCTACATCGGCGCGACCGGTCGGGCCGCGGAACGCGGCCTCTCCGCGGTGCTCTCGGAGCGGCCCGCCCTCGCCGCGGGTCGCGCTGTGGAGCGCCCCTCCTCCGCCCACGGAGGCTTGCCGGTCGAGCTCGTCGACGTGACCGCGGGCTACGGAGACGGACCGCCGGTGCTGCGGAACCTGTCGCTCTCGATCGCGGCCGGGGAGCACGTCGCGCTCGTCGGTCCCAGCGGGGTCGGGAAGTCCACGGTCGCGGCCCTGCTCAGCCGCCACCTCCTGCCCGCCTCCGGGGCGGTCCGCATCGGGGGCGTCGACACGCGAGAGGCGTCCGGCGACTCGGTGCGTTCCCTCATCGCCACCGTCGACCAGCAGACGGTGCTCTTCACGGGCACGATCGCCGACAACCTCCGCGTCGCGAAGGCCGACGCGACCGAGGAGGACCTGCTCGCCGCGGTCGCCTCCGCCGGTCTCGCGGCCGACGTCGCCCGCATGCCCCTCGGTCTCGACACCCCGGTCGGGGAACGCGGGCTCTCGCTGTCGGGTGGTCAGGCCCAGCGCATCGCGATCGCCCGCGCGCTCCTCCGCGACGCGCCCGTCGTCGTGCTCGACGAGCCCACGTCGCAGGTCGACCTCGCCTCGGAGGAGGCGATCGTCGACGCGCTCCGTACCCTGTCGCGCGATCGCACCGTCGTGACGATCGCGCACCGGGCCAGCGCCATCCGCGACGTCGACCGCGTCATCGAGCTGGGAGCCGACTCGTGAGCGCGATCGCCCCCGGACGGCGCCGGCTCGCCGCGTGGCTCCTCCACCACACGCGGGACCAGCTCGCACCGCTCCTTCTCGCGATCGTGCTGCGGATCGTCGGGCAGCTGACGGGGGTCGCGCTCCTCGTGGTCGCGGTCGGCGCCGTCCTCGACGCGGCGTCCGCCGCCACCGCCGGGGAGCCCGACGCCGCAGCCCGCATCCTCCCGCCGACGATCGCCTGGCTCGTGGGACTCGCGCTCGCCAAGGCGCTCCTGCGCTACCTCGAGCAGTACTCGGGGCACTACGTCGCGTTCTCCGCGCTCGCCTCGCTGCGGCGCCTCTTCTTCGCCCGGCTCGCACCTCAGGCGCCCGCCGCGACGACCGGCGCCGGAAGCGGCGACCTCAGCACGCGCGCGACGCGCGACATCGACCGCGTCGAGGTCTTCTTCGCCCACACGCTCGCCCCCGTCACCACGGCCGTCATTGTGCCAATCCTGACGCTCGTGTGGATGGGCACGACCGTGTCC
>CAKTZW010000447.1 GCA_934636065.1 uncultured Labedella sp. | reverse complement strand
ACAACACTGAACGAATCCACTCAGGCCACGGCCTCACACCCGCAGCCCGAGTGTCACCAACCTCATGACTAAGTACAACTAGACGGGGAAGGACACTCCCGTGAGCTCCTCCGACACCGTCCACAGGCGCTGTTGCGTCGCCAGGTCGTAGGACGCGGGGCTCGAGACCACAGGCTTCGGGTAGCCTCGGGCCTCGCCCCGATTGCCCGGTCCGTAGTACTGCCCGCCGAGGACCGACGGATCCGTCGCGGCGCGCACGGAGGGCAGCGCTCCCATCGCCGGCGTCTGCGTGAGGACCGGCGCGAGCCAGGAGATCGGCTTACGGAGCGCGGCGGGCGTGTTGCGCGCGAGCTCCGTATTCGACACGCCGGGGTGGGCGGCCGCGGCGATCGTGGTCCCGTGTGCGGCGAGCCGGCGCTGGAGCTCGTACGTGAACATCAGGTTCGCGAGCTTCGCCTGCCCGTACGCCTCGACGCGGCTGTACGACCGCTCCCACTGCAGGTCGTCGAAGTGGATGTCGGCCCGGATGCGGTGGCCCACGCTGCTCACCGTCACCACTCGGGAACCGGCGACCGGCAGGAGCCGGTCGAGGAGGAGGCCGGTGAGCGCGAAGTGGCCGAGGTGGTTGGTGCCGAACTGCAGCTCGAAGCCGTCGGCGGTCGTCCGCTTCGGGGTGTACATGACGCCCGCGTTGTTCACGAGGAGGTCGATGCGCGAGTGGGCGGCGCGGAGGTCCGCCGCTGCGGCGCGGATCGACTCGAGCGAGGTGAGGTCGAGCTCCTGCACGGAGACGTCGCCGCTGATGCGGGCCGCCGCCTTCTTCCCCTTCTCCCGGTCGCGCACGGCGATGATCACCGATGCGCCGTGCTCGGCGAGCATCCTCGCCGTCTCGAAGCCGAGACCCGTGTTGGCACCCGTCACGATCGCCGTCCTCCCGCTCTGGTCGGGGATGTCCTGCTCTGCCCAGTCGCTCATGTCGCTCCTAATGCACCGGCGGTCTGTTATCTAATGACCATAAGGGACCGATGGTCTTCTGTCAAGGAACCGGCGGTCTCATAAGCTACGATGACGGAATGACCTTCCAACGCGCGCGGAGCGAAGAGCAGCGCGCGATCCGTCGCCGCACGATCCTCGACACCGCCGAGGCGATGCTCGGCGAGATGCCGGTGGCCGACGTGAGCCTCAACGAGCTCAGCCGGCGCGTGGGTCTCGCCAAGTCGAACGTCCTCCGGTACTTCGAGTCGCGGGAGGCGGTCCTCCTCGAACTCCTCGACGATTTCATGGGGCGCTGGCTCGGCGACCTGGAGAAGGAGCTGGACACGCACCTGCGGGCGGAGGCGGCCGCGGAGGCGCGGGCCGCGCTGCTCGCCGATGTCTTGAGTCGCACGCTCGCGGACCGGGTCGTGCTGTGCGATCTCTTCGGCGCCCAGGGCGGCGTACTCGAGCACAACGTCTCGGTCGCCGTGGTGGCGCGGCACAAGCGCGCGTCCCTCGCGCGGCTCGAGGCGATGACGCAGATCGTGCTCCGCGCGGTCCCCGAGATCGGCGACGGTGCGCAGGTGTTCTGCCTGATGAGCCTCGTGACCGCCGGTGCCCTCTCCGCCTACGTCCCGCCCCCGCCGAGCCTGCTCGCCGCTTACGCGGAGGAGCCTGCGCTCGGCGTGCTCAACCTGGATCTGCAGGACGGACTCCGCATCGCCCTCACGTCGACGCTCCTCGGAGTGCTGCCGCGGCCGTGAGCGTACTCAGCGCAGTGCGGCGAAACGCTCGGTGCGTTCGACAGGGCCGATCACGATGAGGGTGTCGCCCTCGCCGACGACGGACGCGGCGCCGGCCGCGTGCCAGTGACCGTCGGCCCCCTTGATCTTGACGATCGTGATGCCGTGCTTCCGCCGCACGGCCGCGTCCTCGAGGGTCTTCCCCACGATCTCGCGTGGCGCGACGGTCTTCGCGACCACGAGATCCCGGTCGAACTCCACGTAGTCGAGCATGGAACCGCGCACGAGGTGGGCGACGCGGCGCCCCATGTCCGCCTCCGGGTAGATGACATGGTCGATCCCGAGCTGCTCGAGGATGAGACCGTGCTGCTCGTTGATCGCCTTCGCCCAGATCGAGCGGACCCCCATGCGCTTGAGCAGGGACGCGGTGAGGATGCTCGCTTGGATGTCGGAGCCGATCCCGACGACGATGCGGTCGAACTCCGCGACGCCCAGCTGGTCGAGAGCCGCCTGCCGGGTGGAGTCCGCGCGGACGACGTGGGTCAGCACGCCGTTGAGCGACTGCACGATGTCCTCGTCGGTGTCGACGCCGAGGACCTCGGTGCCGGATCGGACGAGTTCGGTCGCGAGCGCTCCGCCGAACCGGCCGAGTCCGATCACGACGACGGAGGTCGCGTCGCCCCCGTCGCGGTGCGAGCGGCGGCTGAAGAGTGAGCTGCGGTTATCCAATGATGGGACGCTCCTTCGGGAGTTCGTACTGACGTTTCTGCGTGGACAGGGCGAGGGCCGAGCCGAGGGCGACGGGGCCGAGTCGACCGATGAACATGAGGACGATGAGGATGCCCTGCGCCGCGGGAGGAAGGCTCGCCGTGATCCCCGTCGACAGCCCGACGGTCGCGAACGCGGAGATGACCTCGAAGACGACGCGGTCGAGCGAGTGGTCCGTCATGAGCATGATGGCGAGCGTGGAGCCGATCACGAGCGCCACGGACAGCAGCGCGACGGTGAGCGCCTCCCGGTGCGTCGAGCGGGGCAGGCG
>CAKTZW010000446.1 GCA_934636065.1 uncultured Labedella sp. | reverse complement strand
CGTCGAGGGTCACGTCGGAGTCGTCGCCGAGGTCGACGGCGGCGCCCGCCACGACGCAGGACACGTCCACGCGGAACGCGTCAGGGGCGTAGGCCGCGCCGGGTCCCTCGACGACCTTCTCGATCGCGAGCGGACCACCGGCGAGGGTGACGCCGGCCTTCACGGGAGCGCGCTGCAGGGTGCCCCCGTTCGCGAGCGCGGCGACGGCGCCGAACTGGTTCCACGCGAACTCGTCGCCGACGGGAGCCGACGTCGGGGCGCCCGTCTCCGCGTCGTCGCCGGCCGGCACGTTGACGGTGCGGTAGGCGAGCTTCACGCTCTGCCCCGGCGCCATGACGGCGGACGGGGAGGCGGAGAAGTCGATGTCGACGCGGACGGCGGTGACCTCGCTCCAGTCGCCGGCGAACGCGCTGCTCGATGTCCACGCGTTCGCGTCGCAGCGCGGGTCGCCCGGCCAGGCGGTGGTCCCGGTACCGACGCACGGGGCGGCGTCGGTCGTGACCGACCAGGCGAGCGTCGCGCCGGTGGGGAGCACGCGGCTCTCGAGGCCGAAGCCGCCGTCGAGGGCCGGCCGGAACGTGGAGGCGCGGGAGCCGCCCGTCGCGAGCATGCGGTCGCCGGGGGTCGGGAGCGGGTCGACGAGAGTGAGTCGCGAGTAGCCTTCCGTACCGCTGTTGACGACCTGGAGCTTCCACTCGTCGGTCGCGCCCACCGCGGTGAGCGCGGCACACGGCGTCTGGACATAGCCGTCGGCGTCGGGGACGCACGCGGCACCCGGCGACTGCACGTTGACCGCACCCGACACGAGGTCGCCGTCGATCTCGCCCTTCACACCCTTGAAGGTCGCGAGGGAGGCGCCCGGGGTGGGCTGCACGAAGTTGGTCGTGCCGCACTCCGTGGCGCCGAGGCCGGTCAGCACGCCCTGGCCGTTCCCGGACGTGTTGGTGCACGCCGCGAGCTCCTGCTGGGTCGTCACCACGAAGTTGTTCGTCGCGCGCTGACCCACCTGCAGTCCGGGTTCGAGGACGAGCCCGACCACGATGCGGAAGGTCTCCCCCGGCTGCATGCGGCTGCCGTCCGGCCAGGAGAAGGAGAGCCGGCGCGACGAGGCGTCGTAGCCGTACTCCACGTCGGTCGGGAGCGTTCCGCCGGTCGACGTCGTGAACTCGGGCGGCACCTGATCGAAGCTCAACCCGGCGGGGAGAGCGTCGACGAGCTCCTCGACAGCGAGGAAGCCGGAGCCCGTGTTCGTGAACTCGAGAGTCCACGGCACGCTCTCACCCGGAGTCACCGTGTGGACGTTGCCGGCCGGCGTCTTCTCGACGTCGAGCTGGTACGTGCCCGTCTCGAGCGCGATGGTGTCGCTCGCGTCGGCCTCGGCCGCCGCGTAGATCTCCGGGTCGTCCGTGCGCTCCGAGACCACGTCGATGCTGTTCCCGACGGTGCTCGGGAACGGGATCTCGTCGTCGGTGCCGCGGATGGTCTCGAGGAGCCGCACGGTGAGGGAGGCCGACGCGCTCCAGCCGGCGGGCGGCGCCGTGTGCGAGAAGACGTCGCCGTCGGCGCGCGTGAACACGAGTCGGAGCGCCGTGACGTCGGCGGGATCCACCGTGGGAAGCGCCGGCGTCGCGCCGGCGGTGCCCTCGATCCAGGCGTCACCGCCCGTCCGCACGTCGACCCGGACCCGGTCGGCTCCGGCCGGGAGCGTCACGCCGTCGAGCGAGACGAGCCCGAACCGGCTCCAGAAGTCGGAGTCGGTGTCCGAGATCACGACGCGGTTGGTCGCGACGGTCGAGTTCCCTCCCGTCGCCTGGAGCGAGACCGACACGGGGTCCGCGCGGTTCTTCTCGAGCATCGCGTCCGGGGCGATCGTCTTGCGGGCCGTGACGTCGAGGCGGCCGCCCACGAGGTCGAAGCCGTCGGTGTCGGAGTCGTAGGGCGCGCCGTCGGCGGCGAGCACCGGGTCGTGGCCCTGGACGAACGCGTAGTTCGCGACCACGAAGGGCTCGACCGGGACGGAGGCGTCGCTGCGCTCGGTGACGCGCAACTGCGCTGTGAGCACGAGCGTGAGCGGGGCTCCGGTGACGATCGTCCCTCCCGTCGTCTCGGGCGACGCGCCCTGGTACAGCACGCTCACGCCGACGACGTCGGCGAGCTGCGCCGCCGTGAGCGCCTCGGCCGCGGTCACACTCAGCGTGCTCGTCGAGAGCGAGCCGTCGGCGGCGAGGCGGCGCAGCGACACCGTCGAGGCCGCCGGATCGACTCCGGCGTTCGCGACCTGGACGTCGAGCCGGGTGATCGAGAGCATCTCGAAGGGGTTCTCCGACGCGTCGTAGACGGTCCCCTCGAAGGGGTCGGCGTCCCACGCACCGGGATCGGCGAGGCAGTCCTGCTCCGACGATTCGGCGCACGGCATCGGGTCGGTCACGCGGATGTACGGGGCGCGCGCCGACGAGTCGTTCTTCGCCGTGATCGTGAAGTCGACCGTCGGGTAATCGCCCGGGGCGACGTCGCCCGCGAACGGCACGGGGATCGTCGTCGCGTTCGATGTCTTCTGCACCGACACGAGCGGAGCCTGGTCGACGATCGTCACACTGTCGCGCGCGGTCCGCGGCTCGACCGGCTCGCCGTCGCGCACTCCCGAGATCGCCATCGTGTTCCACAGCGTCGCCGGGTCGGCGTCGTTGTAGCCGTGCTCGGCCGTCACCCACCGTCCCGCCTCGTCCTCGACGCGCACGACGTTGCGCAGCGTCCACACG
>CAKTZW010000445.1 GCA_934636065.1 uncultured Labedella sp. | reverse complement strand
CTCGTGAGGTGCCGTCGGGTCTGCATTGGTCCAAAGAGCAACGCGACCCGTCGAACATCGAGCCCAACCTAGACCGACAAACTCCCCTCACACTGCCCGATCCCTGAAAGGCTCCACCATGCATTCGCGCCCAACAACCCACCCCCATGCCCAGTACGAGCGAACCGAAACTGGGGCAGGCCGAATCGACTACCGCCTGTCTTACGTCTTCTTCGCCATCACCCTCATCCTCGGGTACGGCCTCACGGCCGTGACATTCCTCGGAACAACATCGGAGCTCGTCGGGTGGCTGTCAGTCATCATCCTGGCCGTCGCCCTTATCGCAGGAATCGTCACCGACGTCATCGCCTCCCGGCGCGCGGACAGGAGCTTGACTGCGCCAGAACGTCGATCAGCGGGGATGCTCAAGGTCGCGTGGATCACCGCCTTCGTCGGCCTCGGCCTGAGCATCACCGGCGTCACCTGGACACTCCAGGTAGCCGAGGACTGGGGCCTGCAGACCCTGCTGTGGCTCGCAGGATCCGCTCTGGTCGTCGGCGTCATGTACATCGCCGAAGGCATCTTCCGTCGAGACCGACTTCACTACTGGTTGGGGACCGCCCTCGTCCTGATCACCGGAATTGCACTCTTGTTCCCACCCTTTGAGACCCTCCTCATCATCGCGATAGGAGGAGGCGCGACATACCTCGCCGCGCTGATCCTCGCGCAGCGTTCCGTTCACGCGCGGCTGACGGACTGACTATCGTGATCGGTCGCGGACCCGGAGACCGCGACCGATCCACCCATCTGATTGACCCGATTCACCCATCCGCTCGCTCCGGCGGGCCCGCTCATTGGCTCCAGGCGTCGTCGCCGCTGACATGCCGGTGTCCAGCGAATTGCACAGCCTCGAAGCGTCGAGCCGAACTGGTTGGTGCGGCGGCCCTCGTCGACGACGTAGCCGGTGCTCCGCAGCTGCTCGAGCACCTGGTCGACGGAGCGTCGGAAGTTCTCGATGTTCACGTTCGACGTGAACAGGTCGACGTCCTCCGTCGGGCGGTCGGTGACGCCGTGTTCGCGGATCGCGCTCGACCCGGCGAGGGCGAAGCCCGTGCCGTCGAGTGCGTCGAGCGCGACGCGTGTGACCTCCCGTTGAATGTCCGTCGTCGTCTGGCTCTCATCCCTCACGGCGGCGGTCACCTGATCCCTACGCGCAGTGGCGCCCGCTTCCGTGCGGCGGCGCTACGCGGATCCTCCGCGGCGAGCTGGGTCCGCAGCGCCGGCGGCAGCGCGAGGCGCCCGTCGACGGCTCGCTCGAGGTCGGCGAAGGTCGGAAGGTGAGGTGCGTCGTTGTCGAGGTCGACGTCGCGGTCCGCAAAGTAGGTTGCGGCTGCCTGGTCGTAGCCGACCCACCAGACCCCTCCAGCGTCGTCGACGCGGTGCCGGCTCATGCGCTGACGGTCGCTCGGAGTTGTGGGAGTTGCCGCTCCCACTCGTCACGGACCCGGGTCGGGAGCATGAGCGACGGCCACAGCTCGAGGAGTCGATCGCGGTTCAGGATCTGCGCCTGGTCCTCGGCGCTCCCCTCGCGGATGACCGCTTGGTACGCCTTCACGACGCCACCCTCGGCGTCGAGGTCGACGGTACGCTCCGGGCCCCAGTAGACCCGGTGCGGGAGCTCGAGGCGGCCGCCTGCAGGGCCGTGCAGGTCATCGAGTGACGCCGGTACGTCGTAGGGCTTGGTGTCGCGGAAGAACACGCGATCCTCTGTCGGCACGGTGACCTCCTGATTGTCGTCCGCTGCAGCCGAGAGAGCACGAGCGACGGATGACTTGCCGACGCCGAGAACGCGAGCGATGTGCTGAATGCTCCGCGGCGGTTTCTGAGCGCGCATCTGTCGAGCTGCGTCGACACGCTCCGGCGTCATGACGGAGGGTCGGCCGCCGACACGGCCCTGAGCGCGCGCGTGCTCGAGGCCGCGCCTTGTGTTGTCGCGGATCGTGTCAACGCGCAGCTGGGCGAACACGGCAACGATCCCAAAAAGAGCGCGACCCATCGGCGTCGTGGTGTCGATATCGGGCTCAGTGAGGCTCTTGATGTTCACACCACGATCGTGGAGCTCGCTGATCGCCTGAATGGCCATCGTCTCACTTCCCGCGATGCGGTCGAGGCGGCGCACAACGAGCGTGTCACCGGCGCGAAGGTAGTCGAGACAGGCCAGCCACTGCGGCCGCTCAACGACGCGGCTCGATTCGCCATGGTCGACGAACACGCGGACGGCGCCGGCCGCGCGTAGCTCCGCCTCCTGAGCGGCGGGGTTCTGCTCCCGCTTTGATACTCGCGCATAGCCGATCATGCTGCTCATACGAACAGGCTGCTGCGATATCCCGAAAACGGTAGTAGGGACGTTTCGGATCAACTTAGTTTCGGTACACAGTTTCGGGACGCGATTTCCGAGCAGTCGGGGCGCTGTCGGCCCCCTCCATACGTATGACCCATAACGCTCAGTTTCGAGCGATTGCGGGAATCTACAAGTGGCACAGTCGCTCTGGCAGGGAGAGAACACGGACGACTGGATCGGTCCCGCGTCCGAAGTAGGGCTTTCGGCCGAAGCTGGCGTCGATCAGCCGTTCGAAGACATGACCGTTTCGATGATGACCACGACGGCAAGCACGAGGTAGACACAGGCAGCGACGTAGTGGAGAACCGACGTCGCACGGTGTGAGCTGCTGAAGCGTGCATGGAGCGAGCCGGCCATGAGTCCGATCGCACCGTAGAGC
>CAKTZW010000444.1 GCA_934636065.1 uncultured Labedella sp. | reverse complement strand
GCCATCGTGCGGGTGCACTCCGAGTGCCTCACGGGCGAGGCCTTCGGCTCCCTCAAGTGCGAGTGCGGGCCGCAACTCACCGCCGCGCTCGATGAGATCGACCGTTCCGGCGGCGTGGTCATCTACCTGCGCGGGCACGAAGGGCGCGGGATCGGGCTCGTCAACAAGCTCAGGGCCTACCGCTTGCAGGAGGAGGGTCTCGACACCCTCGACGCGAACCTCGCCCTCGGGCTCCCCGCCGACGCGCGCAGCTACACCGCCGCGACGGCGATCCTCGACGACCTCGGGATCTCCTCGGTGCGCCTGCTCACGAACAACCCCGAGAAGGTGCGCCAGCTCGAGGAGCGCGGCGTCGCCGTCTCCGAGCGCGTCCCGCTCGTGGTCGGCGTCGGCGAGATCAACGCCGCCTACCTCGACACGAAGCGCGACCGCATGGGACACCAGCTCGACATGGTGATCCCCGTGTCCGACCCCGCTCCCCACGGACGGCGGAACTGACGGTCCGCCCCCTCCCCCTCCCCCACTCAGAACACCGACCCCAGCGAAGGACGACACGACCCATGAGCGGTGCAGGTTCCCCGGACATCTCCGTCGACGGCAGCGGCCTCGACATCGTCATCGTCGCCGGACGCTGGCACGAGAAGATCAGCGAGGCGCTCATCGCCGGCGCCTCGGCGGCCCTCGAGGAGTCCGGCGCCTCGTTCCGGCTCGTGCGCGTGCCCGGCAGCTTCGAGCTGCCCGTGATCGCGAAGGCCGCGCTCGAGGCCGGAGCCGATGCCGTCGTCGCGCTCGGCGTGATCATCCGCGGCGGCACCCCCCACTTCGAGTACGTCTCCGCCGCGGCGACGGACGGCCTCACGAGGGTGGCGCTCGACACGGGGAAGCCCGTGGGCTTCGGCGTCCTCACCCTCGACGACGAGCAGCAGGGCATCGACCGGTCCGGTCTCTCGGGCTCCAAGGAGGACAAGGGTCGGGAGGCGGCCGAAGCCGCGATCGCGGCGGCCGTGGCGCTTCGAGACCTGCGCTCCTAGCATCCGTCCCGCCCGCGCGCCCGGGATTGGCGTCGGATTCACAGCGGGCGTAGGGTTACGCAGGTCCGTCACGAGCGGACTCCAGCATCCACCGTCGATCGCGGGCACGAACGGCGTGCCGCCTGGCGGGCACTCCACCACCGCTCCGGCCAACCCCCGCTCGCGCGTCATCCTCGCGAGCCTCGTCGGCACGACGATCGAGTTCTACGACTTCTACGTCTACGCCACCGCCGCCGTCCTCGTCTTCCCGCGGCTGTTCTTCCCCGCCGCCGACGAGACCACCTCGCTGCTCGCGTCGTTCGCGACGTTCGGAGCGGCGATGATCGCACGGCCGGTAGGCGCCGTCGTCTTCGGCCACTTCGGCGACAAGTTCGGCCGCAAGGCGACCCTCGTCGCCTCCCTGCTCACGATGGGCATCGCGACCTTCCTCATCGGCGTGCTGCCGACGTACGAGGCCGTGGGCTGGTTCGCCGCCCTCCTGCTCCTCGTCCTCCGACTCGCGCAGGGCTTCGCGCTCGGGGGCGAATGGAGCGGTGCGGCGCTCGTGGCGACGGAGAACGCCCCGACGGGCAAGCGCGCCTGGTACGGCACCTTCCCGCAGCTCGGCGCGCCGCTCGGCTTCATCATCGCGAACGGCATCTTCCTCATCATCAACGCCCTCCTCCCCAACGCCGACGCGCCCGGTTCGCCGTCGCAGGCGTTCGACGAGTGGGGCTGGCGCATCCCGTTCCTGTTCTCGGCCGTCATGGTGGTCATCGGTCTGTGGGTGCGGCTCCGGCTCGTCGAGTCGTCGGCGTTCCGGAAGACCGTCGACCGCGGCGCCGTGCGGAAGCTGCCGCTCGGTGCGGTGCTCAAGTCGAATTGGCGCGAGCTCATCCTCGGCACGTTCATCATGCTCGCGACCTACGTGCTGTTCTACCTCATGACGAACTTCACGCTGACGTACGGGACGAAGGCATCCGACGTGGAGGTCGCGACGGCGAACGCCCGTGCCGCCGCTGAAGCCGCGGGCAACCCGTTCAACGAGGAGGGCTTCCGGGCGGCGTTCTACCCGGGCCTCGGCTACACGTACACCGACTTCGTGCTCATGCTCATCTTCGGAGTGGTGTTCTTCGGGATCTTCACGCTCGTGTCCGGGCCCCTGGCCGACCGCTTCGGCCGTCGCACGACGCTCATCGTCGTCACGTCGCTCATCATCGTCTTCGGGTTCCTCTTCGTGCCGATGCTCGGCGGAGGCACCCCCGCCGTCATCCTGTTCCTCGTGCTCGGCTTCGCGCTCATGGGATCGACGTTCGGCCCGATGGGCGCCCTCCTGCCGGAGCTGTTCCCGACGAACGTGCGGTACACCGGCTCGGCGATCAGCTACAACGTGAGCTCGATCCTGGGCGCGGCCCTCGCCCCGATCGTGGCGCTCTGGCTCTGGTCGTCGGCGGACGGCAGCCCCTTCTGGGTCGGCGTCTACCTCTCCGCGATGGGCGTGCTGACCCTCATCGCCCTGCTCCTGTCCAAGGAGACGAAGGACATCGACATCGACGCCTGACCCTTCCTCCCGTCTCCAGTCCCACTCTCCCTCCGAGGAGTGCGGGCTCGGGCCACCACCATCTGCCGAAGTGCGGGTTACGGCCGCCTCCTCTGCCCTACAAGCGGCCGGAACCCGCACTTCCGCCATGGTTGCCCGGCACATGACGAGATCGACGGGCATGGATGCTGCGGTAGATCCGCGCGGGGTCGGC
>CAKTZW010000443.1 GCA_934636065.1 uncultured Labedella sp. | reverse complement strand
GAACATCAAGCCGATCGCGCTCGGCCTCGCGACCGGTGTCTTCATCGACGCGTTCGTCGTCCGGATGACGCTCATCCCAGCCATCCTCGCGTTGCTGGGCGAGCGGGCGTGGTGGATTCCGAAGCGGCTCGATCGTGCCCTCCCCCACTTCGACGTGGAGGGCGAGGGCATCCATCGGGAGCTCGCGCTCCGCGACTTCGGCCGCGAGGTCGCGATCGCGGCACAGGGCGTCAGGGTCGCGACCGACGACGCGACGATCGTCGACGACCTCTCCCTCGTCGTGCCGGACGGCGGTCGCGTCGTCCTGACCGGGTCGTCGCCCCACCAGGTCACCGCCGCGCTGCTCGCGCTCACGGGTCGTCTCGAGATCACGGACGGGCGGCTCAAGGTCGCCGGGCTCCCCCTCCCCGTGCGAGCGAGCGGCGTGCGATCGCGCACCGGATACGTCGACCTGTCGGGCTTCGAGGAGCCGGCGACCGCGCTCCGGAGGAGCCTCGCGGAACGCCCGACGGTCCTCGCCGTCGACGGCATCGATGTCGTCACCGACGCGACCGAGCGCGCACGAGTGCGTGATCTGCTCCGTTCGGCCACCGGCACCGAGTCGCGCTCGGGTCAACCGCTGACCGTGCTCCTCGGGACCACCGGGACGGCGACCGACGTGCTGCCGACCCCGGGCGCCACGCACCCGCTCGTGACTCGCGGCGCTCCCGCACCCGCCCCGCAGGCGGACCTCCGACACACAGACCCTCGACACGCAGGAACGCAGGTACACGCATGAGCACTCCCGTGAGCTTTCTGGAAGGCGCGAGCGGCCCCCGCCGCGTCCGGTGGGTGTCCATCCTCGGGATCGTCCTGGTCCCGCTCGTCGTCGCCGGCATCCTCGTCTGGGCGCTGTGGAACCCGGAGGAGCGACTGCCGCAGGTCACCGCGGCGATCGTCAACAACGACGAGCCCGTCGAGCTCGACGGTCAGCAGGTGCCCCTCGGTCGCCAGCTCTCCGCTGGCCTCGTCGGCAACGACGACCCCAACTACGACTGGGTCATCACCGATGAGGACGACGCGGACGCGGGTCTCGCCGATGGCAGCTACGTGGCCGTCGTGACGATCCCGGAGAACTTCTCCGAGGCCGCGACGTCGCCCGGCGGCGAGGCTGACGACGCCGAGCAGGCGACGATCGACGTGACCACGTCCGACCGGACGCGCCTCGTCGACGACGCCCTCACGGCCACGATCACGTCGACGGCCGCGTCGCTCACGGGTCGCGAACTCACGACGTCGTACCTCGAGAACATCTACCTCGGCTTCAACACGCTCGGCGACCAGCTCGGCGAGGCTGCCGACGGCGCGCAGCAGACCGCGGACGGAGCCGAGGAGCTCGCGTCGGGCGCGGACGAGCTGGCGACGGGGACGGGCGAACTCGCGACGGGCGCCGACACCCTCGCGACCGGGGCCGACGGCCTCGCGTCCGGAGCGGGCGAGCTCGCGGGCGGCGTCAGCCAGTTGAGCGGCGGCGTCCAGGCGCTCTCGGACGGTCTCGGTCAGCTGAGGGACGGCACCTCGGCGCTGCCCACGCAGGAGGAGGCAGACCAGCTGGCGGCCGCTGCCTCCACTCTCGCCGAGGGTGCCGGAACGGCCGCTGACGGTCTTTCGCAGCAGGTGCAGGGGCTCCAGGGACTCGCGGCGGCCTGTGAGACGTCAGGCGGCGCACCGGCCTACTGCGGGCAGCTGAACGCGCTTGTGAACGGAAACGGTACAGCGGAGAATCCCGGGCTCGTCGGCACGTCGGCCGGTATCACCGAGATCGCCGACGGGATCGGTGCCATCGCGGGCCAGGTCGGTCCCCTCGTCAGCGGGATCGTGCCTCTCAAGGACGCCATCGCGCAGTCGGCCGACGGCGCGGCGCAGCTCGCCTCCGGCACCTCTCAGCTCTCGTCCGGCGCGAGCCAGCTCTCGTCCGGAGCGACCGAGTACGCCGCCGGTGTCCACCAGTTCTCCGACGGCGTCACGCAGCTCGCCGACGGCACGACGACGCTCGCTGGCGGTGCCGGGGACCTGGCGGACGGCGTGGGCCAGCTCGCCGACGGGCTCGACGAGGCGGTCGACTCGCTCCCGACCTATGACAAGAGCGAGCGGGAGAACCTCGCGTCGGTCGTCGCGGATCCCGTCGCCGCCGAGGGCGGCGACGCCGATTTCGGCTCGAAGGGCGCGCCGTTCTACGCGGTCCTCGCGCTCTGGCTCGGCGCCTTCGCCTCCTTCATCCTGCTGCGGGCCGTCCCCTCGACCCTCGTCGGATCGACGCGCTCGTCGATGGGCCTCGTACTGAGGTCCTTCGCTCCCGCCGCCGTCGCGGGCGCCCTCCAGGGCGTGCTCGTCGCGGGCGTGCTGCAGCTCCAGCTGCAGTTCGAAGTCGTCGAGTGGTTCGGCTTCGCCGCCCTGCTGGGTCTCATGGGTGTCGCGTTCGCCGCCGTGATGCAGGCGCTCGTCGCGGTCTTCGGGGGCGGCGGACGCTTCCTCGCGATGGTCATCGCTCTCGTGACGCTCGCGACGGGAATCGTCGCGACGGTGCCGGATGCGCTCGACGCGGTGTTCGGGTTCCTCCCGGTCGCGCCGGCTCAGGAGGCGGTCCGGGCCATCGTCGCCGACACGTCGGGTCTCGGCCCCGCGATCCTCGGGCTCGTGCTCTGGACGCTCGCCGCTCTCGTCGCGACGACGATCCGGGTGGCGACGGAGCGCACCGTCCCGGCCCGTCGCCTCGTCCCCGCCACCCC
>CAKTZW010000442.1 GCA_934636065.1 uncultured Labedella sp. | reverse complement strand
CCGTCGCACCGTCCTCCGCCGCGATCTCGATGTACCCGGCGACCTTGTCGCGGTGCGTCTCGGTGACGAGGGGGCCCATGTCGCACGAGCGACGCCCGTCGCCGACCTTCAGGCCCGACATCTTCTCGGTGATCTTCTCGATCAGATCGTCCGCGACGGGTTCGACCGCCACGACGACGGAGATGGCCATGCAGCGCTCGCCCGCCGAGCCGAAGCCCGCGTTGATGGCGCTGTCCGCCACGAGGTCGAGGTCGGCGTCCGGGAGCACCAGCATGTGGTTCTTCGCACCGCCGAGCGCCTGGACGCGCTTGCCGTGCGCCGTGCCGGTCTCGTAGACGTAGCGGGCGATCGGCGTCGACCCGACGAAGGAGATCGCGCGGACGTCGGGGTGCGTGAGGAGACCGTCGACGGCCTCCTTGTCGCCGTTCAGCACCGTGAAGACGCCGTCCGGTAGGCCGGCCTCCTTCCACAGCTTCGCGATCCAGATCGCGGCGGACGGGTCCTTCTCGCTCGGCTTCAGCACGACCGTGTTGCCGGCCGCGATCGCGATGGGGAAGAACCACGCCGGCACCATGGCGGGGAAGTTGAAGGGGCTGATGATGCCCACGACGCCGAGGGGCTGCTTCGTCGAGTACACGTCGATGCCGGTGGACACCTGCTCCGAGTACTCGCCCTTGAGGTGGTGGGCGAGTCCGGTCGCGAACTCCACGACCTCCTGGCCGCGTGCGATCTCGCCGAGGGCGTCGGAGACGACCTTGCCGTGCTCGCTCGTGATGATCTCGGCGAGCTCGCCCTTCCGCTCGTTGAGCAGCTCCCGGAACGCGAACAGGATGCTCTGGCGCTTCGCGAGCGACATGTCCCGCCACGCGGGGAAGGCGGCGTGCGCGGACGCGATGGCCTTCTCGATCTCGGACCGGTCGGCGAGCGCGACATGCTTCGTCGCGACGCCGAGCGCGGGATCGAAGACGGGCGCCGTGCGGCCGCTCGTCGAGGGGGACTCGGCGCCGTCGATCCAGTGGGGGACGACGGGGAGGTCTGTGGGGGTGTCGGTCGTCATGATCTCTCTCGCATCGTGGAACCGGGAACGCGGGCGCGTCGGGGCCACACTAGTTCGCCGCCTTTGTCCTGACAATGTCAATTTGTCGAGCCGACGCCGGTCGTGCTCGACAGAGTGTCGCCTCGATGCTCCGCCGCCCGTCGGTCTCCCGGTGAGAATCGATCTCACGGCCGTTACCCTGGGGAGGTGACAGCCGAGCCCACCACGTCGAGCACCGCGGCAGCCGCGCGATCGGCCGACGCCGCGGACGCGTCGCCGACGGGACGGCTCGCGGGCGAGTCGACGCGTGCTCAGCCGCCGCGCAACCCCGCGAGCTCGTGGCGCACGCCCGCCATCGGCGCGGGCGTGGTCCTCGTCGTCCTCGTGGCGATCCGGGTTCTCAGCCCCGAACGTCTCGATCTGCCGCAGGCCGTCGGTGACTTCTTCACCCTCACCTTCAGCGTCCTCATCGAGTCGATGCCGTTCGTGGTCCTCGGCGTCGTGCTGTCGATCCTCGTCCAGGTGTGGCTGCCCGCCGGGGTGATCGAGCGCTTCCTCCCGAGCACGCCGCTGCTGCGTCGGGCCTGCATCTCCCTGCTCGGGATGTTCCTGCCGGTCTGCGAGTGCGGGAACGTCCCGCTCGCCCGCGGCCTCATGATGCGCGGTTTCAGCGTGCCGGAGTCGATCACCTTCCTCCTGGCCGCTCCGATCCTCAACCCCATCGTCATCGTCACGACGCACCAGGCCTTCGGCTGGGACAACGGCATCCTCGTCTGGCGCATCGTCGGCGGCTTCGTGCTCGCGAACCTCGTGGGCTGGATCTACAGCCAGCATCCGCGCCCCGCCGCACTGCTGACCCCGGCCTTCGAGGAGGCCTGCCGCCGGGAGGAGCACTCCCACGGCACGCGCATCGGTCGCAGCCTCGAGCAGTTCCAGACGGAGGCGCGGGCCGTCATGCCCGCCCTCGTGATCGGGTGCATGCTCGCGGGCGCCGTGCAGGTGCTCGTGCCGCGCGCCGCCCTCGTGGCGCTCGGCACCAACCCGGTGCTCTCGGTCGCGGCGATGATGCTGCTCGCCGTCGTCATCTCGATCTGCTCGAACGTCGACGCGTTCTTCATCCTGTCGTTCGGCTCGACGTTCCTGCCCGGGGCGATCGTCGCGTTCCTCGTGCTCGGACCGGTCGTCGACGTGAAGATGCTCGCCCTCATGCGGACGACCTTCACCACGCGCACGCTCGCCGGCATCACACTCCTCGCCGTGCTCTTCGTCGGCGCCCTCGGACTGGCGGTGAACCTTGTCGGCTGATGTCCGGATCGACCCCGTCGAGGCGGCGGCCACCATGGAGCGCGGGTCGCGGGCGCTGGGGCCGGGGCTCGTGCTCGTCGCGAGCGTCTCCGCCCTGTGGCTGGGCGCGACCGGGCAACTCGCCGTCTACGTCAATCCGGGCAACTCCGGCTTCATCATGACGATGGCGGCCCTCGCCGTCGTGCTGTGCGTCGCGTCGCTCGCCCGACGACCGGACCACTCGCACGACCACGAGCACCACGCACACGGCGACGGTCACGACGCGGTCGCGGGAGTCGAGTCCGTCTCGGGCCTGACCGGTGAGCCGC
This sequence comes from uncultured Labedella sp., assembly GCA_934636065.1. Classification (GTDB taxonomy): domain Bacteria; phylum Actinomycetota; class Actinomycetes; order Actinomycetales; family Microbacteriaceae; genus Labedella. Next base: position 131 of record CAKTZW010000442.1, on the reverse strand, counting down.
GTCCGAGGAGACGGCGCCTCGGGCTCGTGACGAGCGCGGCGACGTTCGCGATCTGCGCGGTCTTCGCCCTCGCGTTCGGGCTGGGGGCCGTCCTGCGCCGCGGGAGCGCCTCCCGGCGCGGGCCGCCTCCC
>CAKTZW010000441.1 GCA_934636065.1 uncultured Labedella sp. | reverse complement strand
CAGCCGGGTGATGCTCGCGATCGAGGTGGTCATCGCCGGCACGGACCCCGTCCCCACCTTCGTCTTCGACGAGGTCGACTCCGGCGTCGGAGGAGCCGCGGCCATCGAGATCGGGCGGCGACTCGCCCGGCTCGCGGAGTCGTCCCAGGTGATCGCCGTCACGCACCTCGCCCAGGTCGCCGCCTTCGCGAACAACCACCTGAGCGTCCGCAAGCAGAGCGACGGCTCCGTGACATCGTCGAGCGTCGTGCCTCTCGAGGGCGACGAGCGGGTGTCGGAGATGGCGCGCCTGCTCTCCGGCCTCACCGACTCCGAGTCGGGTCTCGCCCACGCCGAGGAACTGCTCGCGCTGTCCGGCCACGGTTCCCAGGTGTTAGGATAGAAGCCCGTGGCGGACATTAACAGCGCGGGCTCCTTTTCCTCTTCTGACGCTCCCTCCGGCGAGACGGAACGGTCGAGCGAGATCCAGAAGAACGGCGGCCGGTCGACCGGCAAGACGACGAAGCACATCTTCGTCACGGGTGGCGTCGTGTCCTCCCTCGGCAAGGGCCTCACAGCCGCGAGCCTCGGTAACCTGCTGACGGCCCGAGGTCTGCACGTCGTGATGCAGAAGCTCGATCCGTACCTGAACGTCGACCCCGGCACCATGAACCCGTTCCAGCACGGCGAGGTGTTCGTCACCGACGACGGTGCGGAGACCGATCTCGACATCGGCCACTACGAGCGATTCCTCGACATCGACCTGAGCCAGGCCGCGAACGTGACGACGGGGCAGATCTACTCGAGCGTCATCGCGAAGGAGCGGCGCGGGGAGTACCTCGGCGACACCGTCCAGGTCATCCCGCACATCACGGACGAGATCAAGCGGCGCATGCGGCTGCAGGCCTCGGAGGACCCGCAGCCCGACGTCATCATCACCGAGGTCGGCGGGACCGTCGGCGACATCGAGTCGTTGCCGTTCCTGGAGGCCGCGCGGCAGGTGCGCCAGCGCCTGGGCCGCGACAACGTGTTCTTCGTCCACGTCTCCCTCGTGCCGTTCATGGGGGCGTCCGGCGAGCAGAAGACGAAGCCGACGCAGCACTCCGTCGCGACGCTGCGCTCCATCGGCATCCAGCCCGACGCCCTCGTCCTGCGCAGCGACCGCCCCGTGACGGAGTCGAACAAGCGGAAGATCGCGCTCATGTGCGACGTCGACGAGGACGCCGTGGTCAACGCGATCGACGTCCCGTCGATCTACGACATCCCGACGATGCTCCACGACCAGGGCCTCGACTCCTACATCATCGACGCCCTCGGCCTCGAGGCGTCGCCCGTCGACTGGTCCGGCTGGGAGGGGCTGCTCCGCACGGTGCACGACCCCAAGCACGAGGTCACGATCGGTCTCGTCGGCAAGTACATCGACCTGCCCGACGCGTACCTGTCCGTCACCGAGGCCCTCAAGGCCGGCGGCTTCGCCCACGACACCAAGGTGAAGATCGTCTGGGTGCCGTCGGACGAGTGCGAGACGCCGGAAGGGGCGGCCCGCGTGCTCGGCGCCGTCGACGGCATCTGCATCCCGGGCGGCTTCGGCATCCGGGGCATCGAGGGCAAGGTCGGCGCCCTCACCTTCGCCCGGAAGAACCAGATCCCGGTCCTCGGTCTGTGCCTCGGCCTGCAGTGCATGGTCATCGAGTACGCGCGGAGCGAGGCGGGTCTCGAGGGCGCGAGCTCGACGGAGTTCGACCCCGACACCACCTTCCCCGTCATCGCGACGATGGCGGAGCAGGTCGAGATCATCGCGGGCGGCGACCTCGGCGGCACCATGCGGCTGGGGCTCTACCCCGCAGCGCTCGCCGAGGGTTCCCTCGTGGCCGAGCTCTACGGCGGCTCGGAGATCTCGGAGCGCCACCGGCACCGCTACGAGGTCAGCAACGAGTACCGCGAGCGCATCGCCGAGGCCGGCCTGCGGTTCTCGGGCACCTCGCCCGACGGCCGCCTCGTCGAGTACGTCGAGCTCGACCGCACGGAGCACCCGTTCTACGTGGGCACGCAGGCCCACCCCGAGCTGCGCTCCCGCCCCAACCACGCGCACCCGCTCTTCGCCGGCCTCGTCGGCGCAGCGCTCGAGCGCCACCAGGCGAGCCTGCTGTTCGACGAGGACGTCGTCGACGCCTGATCGGACCGCCACGGCCTGATCGACCGCTCGCCGCCCGGCGAACGGAGACCGAAGGGAACGCCATGACCACTCCGCCGCTCGAGGACACCCCCTTCTCCGTCGACGTCACGCAGTCCGAGCGCGTCTTCGAGGGCCGGGTGTGGGACATCCGGCGCGACGCATTCGACTACAACGGCTCGTCGATCGTCCGCGAGTACATGGACCACACCGGCGCTGTCGCCGTGCTCGCGCTCGACGAGGACGACCGGGTCCTCCTCATCCGCCAGTACCGCCACCCCGTGGGCCTGCGGGAGTGGGAGCTGCCGGCCGGGCTTCTCGACGTCGAGGGCGAGGACCCGCTCACGGCGGTGCAGCGGGAGCTCGAGGAGGAGGCGGACCTCCGGGCGGACACGTGGCACGTGCTGTCGGAGTTCGCGACGAGCCCGGGCGGGAACAACGAGGTCATCCGCATCTATCTCGCGCGCGGGCTGCAGGCGACCGCCGAGGCGTTCGAGCGCACGGAGGAGGAGGCGGACATCGAGGTGGCCTGGCATCCTCTCGACGACGTCGTCGACGCCGTGCTCGCCCGACGGGTGCAGAACCCCTCCCTCGTCATCGGGATCCTGGCCGCCCACGCGTCTCGGGCG